>CAZVTX010000138.1:0-8895 GCA_964629395.1 uncultured archaeon | reverse complement strand
GTTGCTAATAACCTTGCATATGGTTTAAAAATAAGAGGTCTTCCTAAAAATCAAATAATAAGATTAGTTAAAGAAATGCTTGAAAGAATAGATCTTTTAAAATTCGCTAATAAAAAAGCAAGGCAGTTATCTGGGGGTGAAATGCAAAGAGTTGTTATCGCGATGAATTTTATTTTACCTTCTGAACTCTATTTTTTAGATGAAATCTCTGCAAATTTAGATCCTCAAAATGTTTCTTTATTAGAGGATTTTCTTAATCAAATTAAAAAAGAATCGAATAAAACGATAATTTTAAGCACTCATAATCCAATAGAAGCAATTAAATTCGGTGATAAGATTGCTGTTTTAAATAAAGGAACAATTACCCAAATTGGAACGCCAAATGAAATCTTTATGAGTCCAAAAGATGAATTTACGGCTTTATTTTTAGGATATCAAAATATATTTACAGGTATTGCTAAAATAGATAAAAATTCGGGATTAAATATAGTTAAAATTAATGATGTAGAGATTATTGTATCAATGCAAAAAGAGGGTGATGTTAAGATATGTGTTCACCCCGAAAGCATCGTTATTGCCAAGAATTTACCTGAAAATACTAGTTTTAGAAATAATTTAAGAGGTATCGTCTCAGAAATCAGGGATTATGGAAATATATGTCATGTAATCGTTAATTGCAGCGGTGAGAAATTTCTAACAACGATTACTAAGCTTTCCGCAGAGAATTTGAAATTAGAAATTGGTTCTAAAGTATATATCTCCTTTAAAGCAACTGATGTAAAATGCTTTTAAAATTATTAGGCAAATTTTTTAATATATTAAGAATTACTAAAAAAAGAGCGATATGTATCGCCATATCAAACGATTAAAAACTTAGAATTTTTACATTTTCTTATGATTGACATTACTAAAAAACCCGAAATTGTGAGAATTGCAAGGGCTTCAGGCATAATCACTTTAAAAAAGGAGACAATATCCAGAATTAAAAATAATGATATTGAAAAAGGAGATGTATTTACAATTGCCAGAATTGCGGCAATTAATGCCGTTAAAAAAGTTCCCGAATTAATCCCGATGTGTCATCCTATTCCAATTACTAAAATTTCTGTTGAATTTAAATTTATTTCCGATTACTCTTTAAAAGTGATTTGCACTGTAAAAAGTATAGCAAAAACAGGTGTAGAGATGGAAGCCTTAACGGGTGTTGCTACCGCACTTTTAAATGTTTGGGATTTGGTTAAAATGTATGAAAAAGATGAAAGGGGGCAATATCCGCATACTAAAATCTCGGAAATAATTGTAGAAGAAAAAATTAAAGATATTGAGGAAGGTAATGAAAGATAAATTTAATAGAGAAATAAAACATATTCGGTTCTCTATTACTGCAGATTGTAATTATAATTGTATATACTGTGACAGAGAAGGGTTTATTCCTAAAACAAGCGAATTAACTTTAGATGAAATCGTAAAATTATGTAAAATTCTTGCTGAAATATTAGGCGTAACGCGAATTAAATTTACGGGAGGGGAGCCGCTATGCCGCCCCGATGTAGTTGATATAATCAGGGGTGTCTATAATTTGAATCTTTATAAGGATATTTCCCTTACTACTAATGGCTACTATTTATTAGAAAAAGCTGAAGAATTATATAATGCTGGATTAAATAGGATTAATGTATCATTAGCTTCATTAAATCCAAATATTTATAAGAAGATTTATGGGCATAATGGCTTAGAAAAAGTTTTAAAAGGTTTAAAAAAGGCAAAAAAGATTGGTTTTAATCCAATTAAATTAAATTTTGTAATTATGAAAGATTTAAACGAGAAAGAACTAAATGATATGATTAATTTTTGTGCCGATAAAGGATATATCTTACAGCTTATAGAACTGCATAGAGTATCAAAGGAGATTAACGGAAATAACGGATTTTATGAAAAATATCATTTAGATGTAATACCAATATTAGAAGAATTTGAGAAAAGAGCTGTTAAAATTAAAATAAGGGGAAATATGCAAAATAGAAGGGTCTATTATATGCCCGAAGGTGCTATAATTGAGACGATTGTACCTGGTCCAGATTTCTGTAAAGGTTGCACTAAATTGCGTGTTGGTTGTGATGGGAATCTTTTCGGCTGTTTATATCGTTCAGATTTAGGTAAAAATGTTAAAAAAATTCTTAAAAATCATTATTCAATGTCGAAGTATGAGGAAATAGTTAAAAAAGTGGTGGAATCAAGAGAACCGTATTTTTAAAAAAAGAGGATAAAAAATTATGAATATTAATATTCTTTATTTTGCACATTTGAAAGAGATAACGGGAAAGGAAAAAGAATCGATTAATTTACCGAACGGAAATAAAATTGAAGATTTAATCAAAATAATCATCCAAAAATATGAAAATATAGGGAATATAATATGGGATTTTGAAAATAATAATTTAAAGAGCAATATTTCAATTGCCGTTAATAATAAAATCTTAAAGACGAATAATAAAATTAATTTCGAACTTCAAGATAATGATATAATAGCAATTTTATTACCATTTTCCGGGGGTTGAGCATTGAAATCGGGTATATATCGAAAAGGCGAAATTTCGTTAGAACAAATAATTGATGAACTTAAAAAAAGGGAGGATATAGATAAAGTTGGAGCAATCCTCACATTTACGGGGATAGTAAGAGGGACATCTAAAGACGGAAAAAGAGTTAGAGGGTTAAAAATTGATGCTTACCCCGAACTTGCAAATGAAAGCATAGAAAAAATTCGTAATGATATTAAAAAAAGAGAGGGTATTATAGAGGTTATTATTATACATTTTATGGGCGATTTTGATATCTCTGAGGATTTAGTCTATGTGATAATTGCATGTTCACATAGAGAGGAAGGTTTTAAAGCATTAAAAGACGCTGTTGAACGTTATAAAAAGGAGATTGCCGTATGGAAACGGGAGGATTTTGAAGATGGTAGCTCTAAATGGGTCTAAATCAATTTATCTTTTAAGAAAATACCTAAAATTAAGGTGTTAAGCTCTTTTATGAAATTTTTAAAAACAATAAAAGTGGATGAGTTTAGAGAGATTTTATCTAAAATTCCCGGATTAAATTTGAAAGAAGAAATTATTCCCTTAGATCAAGCTTATAGTAGAATTATTGCTAAGGATATTATTAGTCCTATAAATGTACCTCATTTTAGAAAATCCCGAATGGATGGCTATGCCGTAATCGCTGAAGATACTTTTGGAGCTGATGAAGATAATTTTATAGAATTAGAGCTTATAGAGGTTATTCAAGCGGGTGATAAACCTAAAAAAAGATTAGAAAGGGGAAAATGCTCTTATGTTGCTACAGGTGCGGCGATCCCGGAAGGCGCCGATGGCGTAGTAATGGTTGAATTTACGGAAAAAAAAGGGAATAAAGTGTATATTTCAAAAGCAATAACTCCGGGAACATATATAATTAATATAGGACATGATGTTAAAAAAGGAGATATTATTTTAAGAAAAAATGATTTTATTGATCTTGCTTCTTTAGGAGTGCTGGCTTCATGCGGTATTAAACAAATTTCTGTTTATAAGAAGATTAAAGTTGGATTAATGAGCACGGGTAATGAATTAGTTAGCCAAGAGGTAGACATATTAGATATAGGAAAAATTTATGATGTTAATTCGATAGTTTTAAAGAGTGCTATTGAAAAAACGGGTGCTTTAGTAAATTATTACGGTATTATTGAAGATGATTATAAAGCCTTAAAAGCGGCAGTAGATAAAGCCTTAGAAAGTAATGATATTGTAATCCTTTCAGGTGGCACATCTAAAGGTGAAGGCGATTTAGGCCCAAAATTATTGCAATCTTATGAGGGTATTGAGATTCTTGTTCACGGTGTTAGGATAAGACCAGGAAAACCGATCCTATTTGCAAAAATTAAGGATAAGATAATATTTATTTTACCCGGATATCCAACTTCCGCATTAAGTTGCTTTTATGTGTTTATAGAAGACTTTTTAAGAAGGATATCGGGATTCCCACCAAGAGAGCGGAATGCTGTTGAGTTGGAGGTTGGCGAAAGAATTTATAGCACCATCGGAAGGCATGAATTTAAAACGGTAAAGATTAAAGAAACGGAAAACGGTAAAAGAATCTTCCCCATAAAAACGGGCTCTGAGGCAATAAGTACAATGTTTTATGCAGATGGTTATATCGAAATTGAAGAACTGGAAAGCATTATAGAAAAAGGAGAAAAAAGAAAAGTGTTTTTATTCTAATAATTTATAAAATAATAAAAAAATGTTAAGATGAGCGTTCACAAGGAACATAAGAAAAAAGGTCCTGAGTTAGTCAGACTTGCATTAATAGTTGTCAGTACTTCCAGATATATAGAATTTAAAGAAGGTAAGTCACCATCCGATAAAACAATTCCTATGGTAAAAGAATTAGCAAAAGAATATAATTCCGTAGATTTAATGGGATGCTCGATAATTTCAGATGATGAGAAACAACTTAAGGACGAATTGAATAAATATCTTAGCAATGAAAATATTGATGCAATTATTTTTAGCGGGGGCACGGGGCTTTCTAAAAAAGATATTTCAATTGAAACTATAGAACCTTTATTTGATAAAAAGATTGATGGTTTTGGCGAGCTATTCAGGTATTTATCCTATAAAGATATCGGAGCTTCAGCTATGTTATCAAGAGCATCTGCTGGTATAATCTCTAAAAAGCCCGTTTTCTTATTACCGGGTTCCCCTAAGGCTGTTGAATTGGCATTAAAAAAGCTAATAATTCCCGAATTAAGACATATTGTTTATATTATTAATAAAGAAGAATAATGAGAATTTTATATGAAAGATATTAGAAAAATAGGTTTTGCTAAGCTAATTCCTGTAGATGAGGCTTTAGACAAACTTTTTTCCCACATTTATACCGTTGAAGCTGAAGAAGTGAATATTAAAGATGCGTTAAACCGAATCTCGGCTGAGGATATTAAAAGTAAATTTGATCTTCCTCCTTTTGATAGAGCTGCTATGGATGGATATGCAATTAAAGCAGAAGATTCTTTTGGGGCTTCTCCTAAAAACCCAAAAAAAGTTAAATTAATCGAAACTATTGATATCGGAGAGTCTATAAATATATCCATAAGAAAAGGAGAGGCTGTTAGGATATCAACTGGTGCGGCTATTCCCGATGGATGCACAGCGGTCATAAAAATTGAAGATACAGAAATAGACGGAGAAGAAATTACTCTTTATACTGCGTTAACACCTGGAAAAAATATTTCCTTTAAAGGAGAAGATGTTAAAGTTAATACCACAATTATTAATAAAGGGACCGATTTAAAGGCAGAACATATCGCACTCTTATGTGCTCTCGGACATGCAAAGATAAAGGTAAAGATAAAGCCAAAAGTAAGCGTTTTTGCTACGGGAGATGAGTTAATTGAAATCGGCAATAATTTAGAAAAAAATAAGATATATAACTCAAATTCACCGATGATAACAAGTTTAGTAAAAATTTATGGTGGAGATGTGGTAAAAGAAGGAACTTTGAAAGATGATGAAAATGTAATTGAATCAAATTTGCTGAATGCCGTAAAAGAATCCGATATTATCATTTTTACGGGTGGTACTTCCGTTGGAACTAAAGATCTATTACCTGATATAATAAAAAAAAATGGTAAAATTATTGCACATGGATTAGCAATGAGGCCGGGCACACCTATTTTGATCGGAATGGTCAATGATAAGGTTGTCTTTTGTCTTCCGGGAACTCCCGTAGCTGCATATGTAGGATTTTTGAAAATCGTAGGTCCTACTATAAGGAAAATGATGGAATGCTCCGAAGTTGATCCTCGAATGAGAACACTCGCAAAAATAAGTAAAAATGTGCCAACTTCCGGCTTAGGTTATCTCAGCTATTTGCGGGTAAAACTTGAATATAAATCTGATGAGATAATTGCACATCCGATTAAATTAAAAGGTTCGGGAATAATTAGTTCTATAACTGAAGCTGATGGAATTATTGAAATTCCCCCTTATCAAGAGGGTTTAACTAAGGGAGACCTTGTAATTGTAAGATATTTTCCTAAATAATAAACATAAGGGAAGGTTATAAATTGAACAAATTTTTTGAGGATATTAACAAAATATATTTAAAAATTCAATATTCTCTTAAAAAATATTCACTATCAAATTATCAAATTAAGTCAATTTCCTTAACTCTTATAAATAGACTTCTTTTTCTCCAATTTCTATCATGTAATAAAAAAAATTCTCTCCTAAAACGATTATGGGAGTCTTATATTAATTCTGAAGCATTTAAAGCGGATAATTTTTATACAGAATGGTTAAAACCTATCTTTTTTCGGGGTACTCAAAAAATTTCTCATCTTTTACCTAATGATATGCTAAAAAATCCATGGTTGAAAAATGGTGTTTTCTTAAAATCTAACCTTGATAAAATCGATTTTATTATTGAAGATAATATTTTCTCGGATGTTCTTTCTTTATTTGAGAAATATGAATTTCATATAGGAGACAATAATAATTCTTTAAAAAAAATCCTCATAACTCCTGATATAATTGAAAAAATTAATGAATATCTATTAAATAAAAATAATAATTCAAGAAGCTCCGAGCAATACGGAATTTATTATACTCCTGAAGATGTCGTTGATTTTATGACAAAAGTAAGTTTAACAGAATATTTATCTAAGAATTTACCTAATATCTCTAAAAAAATCATCTATAATTTGGTTTATGATAAGAAAGATTTCATCACTAATGAATCTGACAAAAAGTCAAATCTACTAATTGTTAGAGAAATTGAAAATATATTAAAAAAAATTACTATTTTAGACCTTACATGTGGCTCTGGTGCATTTTTAATAAGTTTTTATAAAATTCTTTTAGAATTAAGGAAATTTTTAATATTAAAAATAAACGGTAAAAATCAAGTTCAAGAATTTAATTTAAAAAAGCAAATCATTCAAAATTCAATCTATGGTGTTGATGCTTTTGCACCTGCAATTTTAGCTTTTAAATTAAGAATAATCATTGATATTCTTTTCAATGAGAATGTTAAACCTTCAGAATTCGGAGCAAAAAGTCCTTTAGAAGCAGAGTTTAAATTTAATCTAAAGGTCGCAGATTCGTTATTAGACGTAAATATATTTGAAAATAAAAAAAAATTCGATATAATTATCGGAAATCCCCCCTATGTAAATCATAAAAAAATATCTCCGCCGATTCCGGATTTATTTAAAGAAAATCAGAATTTAAATTCTTATTATAAAAGTCTTATTGTCGAACGCGTTAAAAAGAATTTTCCGAATTTTAGGAAGATTAGCAAAATTAATGATTATTATGTTTACTTCTTTTTCTGCGGTATAAAACTGCTAAAAAAGAATGGCGTTCTATGCTATATTACCTCTAATGCATGGCTTGATACTGATTACGGAAAGGATTTACAGGAATTTCTATTAAAATTTACTAAAATTACTGCAATTTATGATAATCCTTATAAATCTTTTTCCTATGCTGATGTTAATACCATTATTTCTTTAATAGAACTCCCTAATAGCGATGATATAAATGAAGTATTGGAGCATCAGGTAAAGTTCATCATGTTTAAAAAAGATTGGAAATTTGTAAACAATCCGGAAATTTTATATCTACTTGATAATTTTAAAATTAATTATCATTTTGAATCTTTTTACGATATAGCAAAAAATATTATGTTAACCGAAAATTTTAGAATAATTGCTATTAAACAAAATGATTTATTTAAGATAGGAAAATATAATCATTATAATTATAAAACTGGTAAATGGGGCGGACGCTTTTTAAGAGCTCCCGATATCTATTTTAAAATCCTTGAACGGGGTAAAAAAAAATTCCTACCGTTATATCAATTAGCTTCTTTAAAAACGGGCATTAAAAAGGGGGGATATTCAAAATATATCGTTCCAGCAGCAAAATTATCTCCCGATAAAATAAAAATTGCAATACCGATAATTAAAAATCCGAGAATGCATAATAAAATTAATATCTCCGATAATGACTCTTATATAATTAAAAATATAGAATATTTCAGAAAAATTTTAAAAAATAAGAGTGCAGAACTATTATGGCTTACCGGAAGGGGTTTGACACATAAATGCCAAAAAAATGTTAATAATCATGCATACACCGGAAATTATATCGGAATTGAACCATTTAATAAAAAGAATGTTGATTATTTACTAATTTATTTGAATTCAACACTATGTATTCTAATGTCTGAAATTATTGGAAGAAGTAAAGGTATTGGAGGCGGTGCAGCTGTATTTACCAAATCTGATTTAGAACAATTAGAGATATTCGATTCTAAAAAATTAAGAACGCAAATCAAAACTCTTATAAAAAAGTTTGAAAAATATAATTTCGGTAAAATCCATGAAGAATTAGGTATTGATATATCTAAAGAAATTAAAAATCAGCAACCTAAGCCTATACCCATAAGATCATTAATAGACAACATAATTTTTGAAGAATTAAATTTAAACAAAAAAGAAATTTGTGAAATATATCTCTCTGTATGCGAATTAATTAAGAATAGGTATGATAAAGCAAAATCCAAAAAATTTTATATATCCTAACTTGAAATTTTTTTCAATTCTAATTTATAAATTCTCTTCCATTTTTCTAATTCTTCAAAATTTATTAAAATTATGTGAAATGGATGATATAAAGGGAGACCAACATCAAGCTCGATTTTAGCTATAATATCTGCTCTTAACATATGTTTTTGAGGTATGCTTGATACAATTAAAACATCAATATCGCTTGCGGCAACAATTTCACCTTTTAAAACACTCCCGAATAAATAAACCTCGGGATTATCCAAATATTTTTGAGC
>CAZVTX010000137.1:2741-8940 GCA_964629395.1 uncultured archaeon | reverse complement strand
CCGGGCGGATATAGTGCAATCTTTAATTTATCGCCGATTGTAATGACAGTATTATTTATTTTATTTATTATTATCGGATTGCTTCTTGTTACACTTTTCTTAAAGATTGCACTCAACTTAGTTAAATCAAAAAATAATGATTTTAGCGATGTTTTCGTAACAGCTATAATTTGTGTATTATTAGGTTGGATTCCTTGTTTAGGCTGTATTTTATGCGGACTCGTGATCGGAGCCAGGCATGATACAGGATTTCTAGTTGGACTTTTAGTATATATTTTAGCGATATTAATTGGACTAATTATCAGTATCCTTATTTCAATAGCTCTAGTTAACGTAATTTATGGCGTCAGCATTGTTTTATGGTAAAAGAACTTAAATAATAACCTAACTACTCTTTTTTTTATTTAACTTTTCTTCTACGAGATCAACAATTTTTGGTAGTACAGAGCCAATTTTTTCATGAATTACAACTTCAGCTCTATCATCCATATCAGTTTCCTGCAAATTAATAATGGCTAATTTTGCCCCGTTATGAACCACCTTTAACGGATAAAAAGCTACAGGATAAACAACTAAGGAACTCCCCAAAACAATTAAGAGATCGCAATCTGCCAGCATTTCATCCGCAGCAGCAAGGGCTTTTGATTCAAGTGGTTCACCAAAAAAGATTGCATTAGGTTTTAATGTTCCTCTACAAGCTTCACAAATTGGCGTTTTACCCCGTAAAGCTTGATTTACCATAGTTGTTATGGGATAAATTTTACCGCAGCTCAGACACTTTGCCTCCATGACATTCCCATGCAGCTCAATCACATTTTTGGTTTTAGCTTTTTGATGTAATCTATCAATATTTTGGGTTAAAACTCCCTTTAATTTTCCCATTCGTTGCAATTTTGTTAATGCCTTATGTCCTTTATTGGGTCGTGCTTTGAAAATCGTTAAACCAAGATTAAGCATTTCATTTAAAATTCGATCTGTATTTGCAATATAAGAATGAATACTACCAAATTCGTATGGATCCACTTGTTCCCATAAACCGGTTCCAGGACTTCTAAAATCGGGGATTCCTGACTCGGTTGACATTCCCGCTCCCGTTAAAGCAACAATATTTTTTGAATTAACTATTAATTGAGCTAATTTTTCTATTTTTCCATTAATATTATTCATTTTATTGGTTCAAAAAAGGTATTATTATTTAAAGTTAATAACTTTTTTCAAGAAATTATTTTATTAAAAATTAAATGCGATTATTTTTATTTTTTGGAGTTTATAATAATTATATATTTTAATAATTAGCTATAAGCATTCTTATTATTCACGGAATTTAAGGTGTTTCGGAAAAAATGAGTAATGAGGCAAAATCTTTTATTTATAAGATCTGCGTTATCGGAGATGGAGGGGTCGGAAAAACGTCTATGGTTTTAAGATATTGTGAGAACACATTCAAGGAAAACTACATTATGACAATTGGGAGCAATTTTTCAACAAAGACCGTAGAATTATCCGAATATCCTAATTTTAATATTAAACTCCAAATATGGGATCTTGCGGGACAAAAGCATTTTTCATTTGTTAGGCCTCCATTTTATAGAGGGGCAACCGGATTGATATATGTCTTTGATTTAACAAGACGTTCATCTTTTTCTAATTTACATAATTGGAAAGCGGAAGCAGAAAAAGTCATTGGTCAGAAACCTTGCATATTAGTAGGAAATAAATTAGATCTTGCAAATGATAATCGGGAGGTAAGCACTCAAGAGGGGGAAGCACTAAAAAATGAATTAGGAGCAGAAAAATATTATGAAACCAGTGCAAAAGATGGAACTAACATTGAAGATGTTTTTAAAGAGCTTACGATTGCAATTTTAAAAGCGACCGGAAGAATTTAATCTTTGTTCAAAATTATTTAAAAGATAATATCTCATTTTAAAGAATTAATATATATAAATTAAATTTATATTTCAGATCAATTATTTTAATAAAAAAAATATAAATTCTTTTCTTTATTTAATAAAATAGGAATAAATTATAAACATCTTTTAAAAAGAGGAAAAAAGAGAAATGTTTGGTGGCGGCGGACAGCGGACTTATGATCGGGCGCTAACAGTATCCGGATTTTAAGCAATTCGCTTACCGGCTGGAATTTAGCCCCGAAGGGAGATTATATCAAGTTGAATATGCATTAGAAGCGGTCAGGCGTGGTACACTAGCAGTTGCGGTAAAATCAGAAGAGGCAGTTTGCCTTGCAGCACAGATAAAGATTCCGAGTAAATTAATGGATGCTGATACAATTGATAAGATTTTTCAGATTGATGACCACATAGGATGTGCAATTTCGGGCCTACATGCGGATTCCCGTGTTTTAATAAATTATGCAAGAGTTCAAGCTCAATCTTTTAGATTGACTTATGATGAACCTGTAAGATTAGCAATGTTAGCAAAATCTATAGCAGATCTTTGCCAATTATTTTCCCAATATGGAGGAACCAGACCTTTTGGATGCTCACTCTTTTTTATAGCAATTGATCCTGAGGGCACTCAAATTTTCACGACATCTCCAAGCGGTATTTATAAATCATTCAAAGCATATGCGTTAGGTAGCGGTGAAGCAAAAGCAAGAGAATATCTGATTGAAAACTATAAGGATAATATGTCCTTTGATGATCTCATAAAGCTAACACTTAAAGCATTAAAAGAAGGTGCTGATGAAGATTTAACTAAAGAAACGATAAGAATGGCTTATATTAAACTTGATGACAAAAAGTTCAAGCTTTGTTCCAAAGAAGAAGTAGAGAAATTTCTTGGTTTATTATAATTTTAAAATATCATTATAATCAATATTCATTATTGAATTAAATATTATTTAGGTAGGTTAAATGTTTAAGAAAAAAAAAATTAGAGAAGAATTCGATTATATTTTTAAGACAGGAGACGAGGAAGCAATTAAAAGGATGTTAGATGAGCATCCATGGCTTCTTGAAGAAGTTTCACATGAAATGGACGAGATTATGGCAGAACAGAGACAAGTGGTAGCAGCGTTAGGTGTTATGGAAGATGAGTTAGGTGGCCCCGTTCCTATTGATGAGATTGTATTTAGTTTAAGGGTTGATTTTGGTATAAGAAAAACAGATGAAGAAGTGGAAGATATTCTTAATAAAGTTGAAAATTTAGGATTGGTCAAGAGAGAAGGTGGCGGTTGGATCTTAACAACAGAAGGTGGAAGAGTTTGCGATGATTACCTAAATAGAAATTTAGAAAATATTGAGCTGTAATTTAATAAAGCTAATTTTTTGAAATTTTCTTATTCTAAATGAATTTTTATATTATAGCATAATTTTATATAGTACATATATTAAGTTTTTATTCTTTTAGGGATAATCTAATGTTCGACTAATTATCACCTGGTGATCGTAATTTCAGACGAAGAAAGGAAAGATTTTAATGAAGAGGAATTCGACCCTACCAAAGAGGCATTTTTTTCAGATTTAAACAATATGGAAGAAGAAATTGCTTCTGAAGCTTATGAACTTGTGGAACATGCACTTGGTCTCCTTAATGATGGATATTATGATGATTCAATTGAGGTTTTAAGACAAGCAGCAGGTTTATATGCTCAGATTAATAAATCAGCAGAAGTTGAGGCCATTAATAATAAGATTTCTGAAATTTATCTTCTAAAAGAAAAATCCTTTTCAGAACAATTTGTTTCGGAAGAGTTAATTGAGGAAAAATCTATAGAATATAATGCTGAAGATTTAATTGAGGAAGCATTACAATTAGCAGATATAGATGAATATGATGAAGCACTAGAAAGACTCGAAGAAGCCTATCGAATTTATGAATCGGAGAATAATGAATCTGAAATAGAAATAGTAAAAAAATATATTGATGATATTAAAATAAAAAAGGAAAAATCCGAACTTGGAGAGATTTCCGAAGCTTCAGAAAAAGAAATAGAAAAAGAGGAGATTTTAGATGCTAAGGTAAAAGAAGGGTATGAATTAATGAATAAAGCCTCTGATTTAGTTAAAGAAAAAAAATATGAGGAGGCATTGACCCTTTATAATAAGGCTTATAAAATTTTTGAAGATCTTGATAAAAAACCCGAACTTCAGGAACTTGATAACCTTATAGCTTATGCTAAAAGAGAAAAAGCAATACTTTCAGAAGAAATCGGTAAAAAAGAAGTTCCAGAAATTTCAAAACCAATAATTTTAGAACCATCATTAACCGCTAAAGATGAAGCTTACAAGGAAGAGAAATTAAAAAGAATTAAAGAATTTGAAGCGAAGAAAAAAGAGGAGGAAGAATTCCAAGAATATATTAGAAAAACTGTTGATGATGCTGAAGCTAAAGCAAGAGAATACGATCTGGCAATTCGAAAGGGAAATTTTGATATTGAGTGTCCCTATCCGGAAATTATAAAAACATATACCCACATTTGTGATTTATTACGAGAAAAGGGGTGGAATGATCAAGTTCAAATTTATCAAAGACAGGTTCAATTATATACCGAGAAATTAGAAAAAGATAAAAAACTACGTGAAATTGAAGCTCAAAAAAAGCAAAAGCAATTAGAATATGAAGCCTTATTAAAGAGGAGCACTGAAACAGAAATAGAAAGTAAAACTACGGAGGCAATATCAGGAGAAATTCCTAAAGAACATAAAGAGACCTTAGAATTAGAAAAATTTGAAGAACAAATTGATAATATGATTAATGAAGCTGAGAGATTAGCCAGAGAATATGAATTTCAGATAAAAAAAGGAAAATTTGAGATAGAATGTATTTATCCTAAAGTAATTAAGATTTATGAAAAAATTAGAGATATGGTTCTTGAAAAAGGCTGGAAAGAAGAAGCCAAAATCTATTTGACACAGATAAGGAAATATAAAGAAAAATTAGAACGGGATAAGAAAATTAGAGAATTAGAAGAAGAAAAGAAGAGAAAGCAAGAAGAATTTAAAGCATTTAAAACTATAAAAACGGGTTCAATCGGGCTCTCAGCTGAAAAATTGAAAAAATTAGAAGAAATTCAAAAATTAAAAGAAGAAGAAGATAATTTAAGGAATAGAATTGATGAGATGGTAAAGCAAGCAGAACGTATGGCAAGAGAATATGAGCTGAAAATTCGTAAAGGACACTTTGAAGAAGAATGTGTATATCCCGAGATTATTAAAATCTTTGAGGAAATTATAAAACTTGTATCCGAAAAAGGTTGGCAGGATGAAGAAGCTATATATAGAACTCAAATAAGAAAATATAAAGAATTATTAGAAAAAGATAAGAGATTAAGGGAATTAGAGCGCAAAAAATTAGAGAAGCAAAAAATGTATGAAGAAATGCAAAAGGTATCAAGGCCAACTACATTAAAAGAAATAAAAATTGCCGCAAAACAAGCAGCTGATAAAAAAGAAGAAGAATTAGTTGATAAAGCCTTTAAATTAATGGATGAAGCTGAGAAATTAGTTAAAAATTATGAATTAAAACTTAAAAAAGAAATATTGCTGTATGATAGTCCCTATGAAAAGGCAATAGAATTATATCAAGAGGCAAAAGAATTACTAAAAGAAGCAGGATGGACTTCTGAAGCTGCTAAAATAAACCATTCAATTAAATTATATAAAGAGAAGAAGATTAAAGATGATAAAGTACGAGAACTTGAGAGACAAAAATTAAAAGAAAAGGAAGAGACAGAGAGAATTAAAAAAGCTGAAATTGAAGAATCATCTACCTTGAGGGAACAGAAAATCCAAGAACTTGAGGCTGAGAAAAAGAAAAAAGAAGCTATTGCCGAATCTATTTTTGAAATAATTAATGAAGCCGAAAGGATCGTAAAAGATTATGAAATGAGTCTAAAGGGCGGAGGCATTTTAAATTACGAATGTCCCTATGAAAAAGTAATCGATATGTATAGAGAAGCGAGGAAAAGGTTTGAAGAAATCGGTTGGAAAGAAGAGGCTTCAAAATTAATTAATTCAATTAAATATTACAAGGATAAGTTAGAGAAAGATAAAAAATTAAGAGAAATAGAACTTAAAAAGCAGGAAAAAGAGAAAGCTGAGAAAACTGTGAAAACTGAAGTGATTACTCCTTCGATACTTAGGGAACAGAGAATCCAGGAGCTTGAAACAGAGAAAAGAGAAAAAGAAGCTATTGCCGAATCTATTTTTGAAATAATTAATGAAGCCGAAAGGAT
>CAZVTX010000137.1:0-2641 GCA_964629395.1 uncultured archaeon | reverse complement strand
TAATTAATTCAATTAAATATTACAAGGATAAGTTAGAGAAAGATAAAAAATTAAGGGAAGTAGAACTTAAAAAACAGGAAAAAGAAAGATTATATCAAGAAGCTCTCAAGCAAGAGGTAAAAGTCGAAAAACCCCTTGAAGAAATGAAGAGACAAGAATTAGATAAATTAAGAAAGAAAGAAGAAGATTTATCAAATGAAGCTTTTGCTATTATAGATGAAGCTGAAAGAATGGCTAAAGATTATGAGTTGGCAATTAAAACTGAAAATGTACTTAATTTAGAACCTCCTTATGAAAAAATTATTGAAAAATATCGAAAAGCCCGTGAAAAATTTAAAGAAATAGGTTGGATTGATCAAGCAGAGAATTTAATCTCTACTATTAAATATTATAAGGATAAATTAGAAGCAGATAAAAGATTAAGGAAAGTAGAACTGGAAAAACTTAAAAAAGAGAAGGAATTTTTGGAGGCACAAAAAATTGCTACTCAAAAAGTAAAAAAAGAGGATATTAGCAAAGCAAAACTTAAGAAAATGGAATTATTAGAAAAAGATGAAGAAACCGAAAAACGTGAAAAATTAAAAAATGAAGCTTTTACTTTAATGGATAGAGCGAAATATAAATTTTCTCAAAATAAATTTGATGAAGCTATAAAATTATATGAAGAAAGTGAGGAAATTTTTAAACAAATTGATTGGCATGATGGAATAAAAATGATTCGTGAATCCATTGCTTTAATTAGAAGTAAAAAGAAACAATTTGAAGAAAAACTTAAAGCAATTGAAATGAAAAAAGCTAAACAAAAGGAACTTGAGAAAAAACTCGAAGAAAAATTAACAAAAGTATTAGACGAACGTAAGAGTCTTGAAGCAAAAAGACGGAGAGAATTATTATTAAAGCAAAAACAAAAAGAAGCTGAAAAAACTAAAGCTGATGAGGCATTTAAATTACTTGAACTTGGAACCTCTTTAATGAATAAGCAAAAATTTAATGAAGCTTATGAAAAATATTGTCAAGCACGTGATATTTTTAAAGAAATCGGTTGGCATCAAGAGGTAAGGAGGATTAACAGCGATCTTCTTTATAAACTTAAATTAGAGGAAAAGAAGGTAGAAAAACTAAAAAAATATCGGGAAAAGAAACTTCAGGAGAAAAAACAGCTTCAAGAATTATTAAAATCTGTTGAATTAAAAAGTAGAAAATCAAGAGAATCCGAAGTTTCTAAAAGAAGAGAATTATTAAAGAAATTAAAAAGTGAGGGAGAGCGACCTAAAAAGTTTACGGATCTATGGGATAAGGCTAATGAACTCATTGAAGATAATAAATTTAATGAAGCAATTATTTTGCTTAAAAAAGTGAAAAAGATTGCTGAAAAATCCGATAAAAAAGAAGAAATAAAAGAGATAGATAAACAAATTTCTGAAATGATTGCTTCTTGTCCCGTTCCTTTAATTACGAATGAAGGAATTGTTGAAAGTAAAAATATAGAAGCTTTTGAAGCTGCCTATAAGGCCTTAGATCGTGCACAGAATTCAATTGCAAATAATAGATATATGAAAGCAATATCCGAATTAATGGAAGCTAAACATAATTTAAATGATACTTCTGATTTCAAAAAGTATATTAAAGATATTGAAAGTTTAGCCGAAAAATTAAAAGAAAGATTAAAAAAGAAAAAAGTCAGAAAAGTAAAAAATGAGGAAAAGGTTGATATAAAATCAGCTGAAATTGAAGAAAAATTAGAAATTTCTGGAGATAAAGCATATGAATATATGGATAAAGCAAATAAAGAAGAAAGAAAAAATAATTTCGATAAAGCTATAGAATATGCCTCACGTGCAGCGGAAATATTTAAACAGTTAGGTCCTGAATGGAGTAGAGAATTAACAGCAGTAAATCAACACATAAATATTTTAAAAAATAAAAAAGATGCACGAAAGAAATTGTTTGAGTTAGCCAAAAAAGAACGAGAAAAGGAACAGGAACTCGTCGAGATGAAGAAAAAGGAAGAAGAAGAATTAAAAGCAAGAATTGCTGCAAGGCGCGCTGAAAGACGCAGAAGAATTGCAGAATTAATGAAAAAGAAAGAAGAAAAATAAAAAATTTATTTATATTAAAAGATCTGGCTCAAATTCATTTTCTAAGTCTTTTTCTATTATTTCAGAGATTTTTTCTTTCTTAATACTCTCTTCGATTAAAAATTCCGTTCTTATAAGATCCCTTACTGCAACCCGAATGGCTTCACTTCTATTAGGAAATTTACCCTCCAATACCAGCATCTCTAATGCTTTCATATATGATTCCGGCAAATTTAAAGATATTAACTTCATTTTGTATACACCTTTTAATAATTATTTGATAAATTAATATATACCTCGGTGATATTTAAGCTTCTCAATCGAAATGACCCCAAGAAAACCGACACAATTAAATATATTAAGAATCCTAGAAAATGAGGGATTTACACATAGATAATATTGATAAAAATGATAATTTCGAAAAGCTATGAGTTTGCTAAACATTTTTTTTAATTATTAATCGTAGATATAATTATAATTATTTAATTTTAGGTTGATTGTAAATTGACAATAGAAAATGAAATGAAAATTGTAATAAATCCCGAGAATTGTACCGGATGCCG
>CAZVTX010000136.1:0-8976 GCA_964629395.1 uncultured archaeon | reverse complement strand
GATAAAAACAGAAATCTTGTTGCACTTGGATTTATTCATGGCTTTTTAGGTAGCATGCTTGGATGGTTATTTTCCTCTAAAGAGGCAGAGGGGGGACTCAATATAGAAATGAGCGTAGGGCCATGGAATGTTGACTATTTCGATCCTTCAATTTTTATCGTATGCGGAATTTTAGTTGCTCTATTTATAGTTGCAATTATTTATATTTATAAAAATTGGGAAGAATAAATTTATTTATTTTTTTCTTTCTTGTTTATTCCTTTAATTTTATCGGGAATAAATACAGAAAAAAATATTAAAAAGATATTAAAAGTAATTAAAAGCATCCATTCCCAAAAAGTAAAAGAAAGAAAACCAGGACCAGGAAAATCATAATTATACTGAGCCTTGATAAGTTCAGCAATTCCCATTCCTAGAATTGCAAATATTAAGATGCTATAAGTTAAAATCAATTTTAATAATGGAAATTGTCGATGTCCTCTTTTAAAAAAGGTATCTTTTAATATAGGTAAGACATATGTCAGCATTCCTAATCCTATTCCGAGAATTCCAATTGCAGCAATATATACATGGACTCGAGCTTGATCCATTCCAAAAAAATCGACGGGATCATCACTAACAATTCCAATTAGAACGATAAATATACAGCCAAGTATACCAAAAAAAACACCTAAATAAGCAGCACATTTACAAATTTTTTTGAATCTATAAAAAAAATATAAGAAGATTGGAAAAAGGGAGATTCCGAAAAAGATAATAGCTATTGAAAAGAATGTGGCACCTTGTGTTTCAGTATATGAACCTAAATTTGAAATAGAACGCTCAAACATGCTATAATTAAGTTCTGGTGGAAATAATAAATAAGCAATTAATAATAAAGTCCAAAAAACAATTTGCATCATAGGTAAATGTCTTTTTAACAAGATTTCTTTAGAAAATTTACCTAAAATATAATCTTTAATTGCCTTTTTATCCATAATCTAAAAAAAATTTAATAATTAAAAAATCTTAATAATAAAACTTGAAAAGGATTAATCAATAAGCTTTACTTTTCTTTCTAGTTCTCTCTTTTTTATTTCCTTTTGTTTTATATATTTAAGCTTCATTTTTTCATATTCAGCTCTTTTACGCTGATATTCAAGTTTTTTCTTTATAGAAGTCCGCTTACGATTTAAATATTCACGTTTGGCTTTCTTATATTCCTTTTTAGCTCTTTTATATTCTTTTTTAGTATCCTTATATTTTTTATATTTTTCTTTAATTTGCTGTCTTAAATTTTTACTAATCTCTTTAATCCCTAATTCACTTAATTGTTTTTTAAATTTATCAATAGATTCAAATTTTATAACTACCATTCCTAATTGTCTCGCAGGGATTAGATTTCGCAATTTATCATCAATAAAAACACAATTTTTCGGTTTGGCATCTAATTTTTTTAAAACATATTTATATTTATCGATATCTGGTTTTATTAATCCTATTTCATTCGATAAAAATACATGGTCAAAAAGATCATAAAATCCTTTCAATTCATTGCTCTTTGCATGTAAATCGAATGTATTTGACATTAGGCTGACCGTATATCCTGCATTTTTTAAACGAATTATTATTTCCTCCATTTCTTCAGATAAATGAGTCATTTGAGTATAAATATGAAACCATAATTCGAGATAATAATCTACATTAACCTTTTTTGGTGGAAGTGCTCCATCTTTTTTTTGAAAGGGATAATAATATTTTTCAAAAAGTAATTCTAAAAATTCACGGGCGCTTATCCTTCCAGAGCTCAACCTGCGTTTTAGTTTTTTATAATACGGATTATTAGCTCTTGGAATATTTATCTTCAAATCATCTTCTATTATCCTAAATAAATTACTGAGAACAAATGTTTTTTCTATCATTACGCCCCCAAAATCAAATATAAAATGTTTTATTTTGTATAATTTAACTTTTTGCCAACCAAATATCTCAGAGATGTAATATCCTTCCGGATCGATGAATTCTTCTAATGCTTCCATAAAATTTTCTTTCACATAATCTTCTTTTTTAGATAATAAAGAAGTTTTAAAGATAAATAATTTATTCTTCTTTAATAAAAACAAATGTTCTATCTAAGAAGAATTTAGTTGTATAACCTATCGATAAAGCAACAAATAAACTGATTTCTAAAGGAGTTCCGATAAAATTTGTAAATATAAATTGAATTCCGATATTCTCAATAGTAGTCAAAATTGCAAAACCGAAGTATTTTAAAAATTCTTGAGAAGTTTCTTTTAATTGAACGCTGGTTTTCTTAAAAACTATGAATTTATCAAGCATAAATTTAATTATATAAGTTATTCCAACAGCTAGAATAGAACCGATAAATTCCGGCATATTATAGGGATCGGTAGAACAGTAATAACGTTTAATTAAATCAATATTACCATAATTTTGACAAATATAAATCGAAAGATAGATTTGGTTAAATTTTTGAATTGCATAATTTATAAGAATCATACATAGAGCAAAACTCAAATATAAAATTAATTGTTTTTTCCAATTATCCGATTCGATTATTTTTTCCTCCATATTTTAACCTCTATTCTAATTTTGCACTACAATAATAACAATATTTCGCATCCGGAATAATAATCGTTTTCCCGCAATTAGGACAGACACGTATTCCATCATGACTTAAATATTCAGTATTATATCCTTGTTTTTCTCTTCCTTCATACTTAAATGAATCAATTTCTTCTGAAAATATCCCTTTGGAACCGCAAGTGAGCGGTAAAAAGCAAAAAATCGGTAAAAAGAAAAAATAACTTAATGTAAATGAGAGGATTATAAAGAAAATTGTTATTAATAGAAATATTAGGTTTAATAAAAGTGCTCGCCTCATTTTTTATCAAAACCCCTCTTGTTTTTTATCTTTCGAGTTTATCTTTCCAAGAAATCGATTTATTTATATCGCTTTTAGTATCAGGGTCAGAAGAAGTTTCTTTTTCCGAATTAATATTATTTGTAGTAGAGGTAATTGGTGAAGATATTATTTGGTGTGAAGATGGGGTATAATTCCCGCCTAACATTCCGCCCAAGCCTCCAATTCCCCCTAATCCTTGGATATCCATCATTTCTTTAGCTATACGGGTACGCTTTGATTCCTTTCCCGTTATTTTAAAATATAATTTTTTAAAACCATAAACTAAAAGAGAAATAGATAGAGCAAATATAAAATATAGTGCAAACCAACCATCACCTAAAAATAAGAGCGGGAATGGTAGCAATCCCGTAGCATAGTCTGCATATATAAAATTTAATACGATTAAAATTCCAATAAAGATAATGCACCTAAAACACATAGGAATCATCTGCTTTTTCATCATATCTTTAGCAATTTGAGAAAATTCTAATTGTAAAGATTGTAATAATTGTGGATCTCCGATAATTTGGGCTTGTTTAAATCTTTCTTGGAGATTTAAGATTTTCTCGCGAAAAAGTTTCATTTTTTGGGGCTGTAAACCCATAATTTTATTAAGAATCAAGCTAAAAATGTATATTCCGATAGATATAAACAAAATCTGTAATATTATATCTTCATGCGCCATATTTTTTTCACTAAGTTTTGAAAATGTGAATTAAAAATAAAATTTTTGGAAGGACTGCTTTATTTATAATTTTTACAAAAAATTATTTAAAATAAGATCTTGTTATTTTTTATATTTTTGAGAATTTTCGCTCTTTAATTGTAATTTACGCTCTAATACTTCTTTTTTTAATCTCTTCTGTCGAGAATATTCTAATTTATGAATTTCGTATTCTTTCTTAAGTTGTTTCAAATATTTTTTAACTTTCCTATATTGAAATATATATCTTCGCTTTTTCTTCTTTTTCTTTTTGAGCTTTTTATAAAGTTTTTTAGTTTTTTTATATTGTTTTTTAATTTTTTTGAATTCCTTTTTAGTTATTATATATTCTTCATACTTCTTTAGAATTTGTTTACGTAAATTAGAATCTATTTTTTCTATACCTAAAACCGTTAAGTATTGCCTAAAAAGTTCGAAATTCTTAAATTGAATAACAATCATACCAAGCTCTCTCGCAGGTACGAGGTTTACGAGTTTGTCATCAACAAATATACATTCTTCAGGTTTAGCATCTAATTGCTCAAGAACATATTTATATTTCTCTATTTCGGGTTTTCGCATTCCCAGTTCATTAGATAAAAATACATGGTCAAATAGGTCAAAAAATCCCTTTAATTTATTGCTTTTGACATGTATATCATAAGTATTGGAAAGTAAGCTTACGGTATATCCCGCGTTATGTAATCTTATAATGATTTCCTCCATTTCAGGTCTTAATTGAGTAACTCTAGAATATAATTCAAACCATAATTCAAGATAATAGTTTACATTAACCTTTTTTGGTGGAAGTGCTCCATCTTTTTTTTGATAAGGATAATAATATTTATCCAATAGACTTTCTAAGAATTCCCGGCTTGTAATCCTTCCAGAACTCATCTTTCTTCTTTGTTTAGAGATAAACGGATCATCTTTGGACATATTAGTCCCTAGATCTGTGTTCAATATTTCCAGCATATTTTTTACGATATTAGGCGTCTCAACCATAACACCTCCAAAATCGAAAATCCAGTGCTTTATTTTATGAAGTTTTACCTTTTGCTTTCCAAAAATTTTCTTATTATATTTTTCTGGATCTTTTTTATATTTTTCTTCAAAATCGGTCATTAATAAAATAGCCCTCTTATATATTTATAGCTATAAATAAAAAGAAAATGAGGTTTAAAAGTTAATCGCTTTTTAATGCATAATTATACGGAAAAGATTCGACTCGTATTTTAGGATGCTTTTCAGGAGGTAGCTTTTTATATTTTTTGCGAATGTTCTTAAATAAATTTTGATAAAATTGAACTTTATTTTCGGGTAAAAATTTTAATGTATTAGCGCCTTCTGGACAATGAGTTAAACAAAGCCCGCATCCATAACATTTGTCATTAATAATTTTTATTTTACCATTAGTTTCATCAATAACCCTTGCATCAAACTGACAATACGGGATGCATTTACCACATTCTTCTGCACCTTTACATTTCTCTTGATCTATTATTGCTAAATTATGTGGTTTTTCATAGAAAAAGGCATCATGTTCCACCATTAATGTTAAGGGGATGCAACCGCTTCCTTTTCCATCTCTTCGCCTCATACAATTACATATTGAGAGATTTATTGAACCATCAATCATTTTAGCACATCCGCCAAACATAGTATGAACGAAACCTTCTCTGTCAAATTTTTTTAAGAGCTTTTTTGCTTTATCCAAACTAATATACATTGTGTATTCCATATGTTTTTTCTTTCCGGGTTTATCAGAGAATACAAAACATAAGTCAGTAATATTTGAAATATCTTTATCATAATATTGCATCGCTTGTCTGCATGGACAAATCCTTATTGCTACATATACATGAGGATAATCGCGATATAATGTATCTAAAATTTTATAACATTCGCCGAGCGTATAGACTTCACCATTTCCGGCAATTTGCAGTAATCTACCGAAGAAATGACGTATTACTTTTGAATTCCTAAAAAGCCAGCTTGTACATATTTTATACATAACTTTCATTACCGCCCATTCAAATCTCATATACACGCGCCAAACGAGATAAAATACCGGCTTAGAATATTCCCATAAATAACTACCGTGCAATAAATGAGAATTACTCGCTATAATTATAATAAATAACGTAAAAACTATGAAAAAAATTCCATTAAAAAGGTAATTTTCAATCATATGGGTTAAATCATGAATTTTTTTTTTGATATACTTTTAAATTAAATGAAAATTATATTTTAAAGATTTCCAGCAAAATAATTCTTCACAAATTTCTCAAAAAGCATTTTAGGATAGTTAGCTTGGCTGGCTATAAGACTACAGCCTAATCGGCAATGATTACAAAAATTATATCCATCATGGCGATTAATAATATCTTTAACTTGAATTGTATTATAAATTTTTGAAAGTGGATATTTAAACGCATTCAAATATAATATAGGATGAATTTTACATGGAAGACATATTACACCATCATGTCTAACAAATAAAAAATTCTCTGCAACATGACACCTCAAAACGTCCTGAAAATAATTAGGATATCCCCCAAATCCACCCCTTTCGATTACTTGAATACTAATATCGTCAGTCAAAATATGTTTATATTTTCTTTTTAATTCCCTCACATTTGAAGCCCATTCATTCAAATCAGGAATCATATCTTTAATATTGACGATTTGGCATAGTAAACTCGGAAATTCACGAATAATATCTTCACATGGATACAATTCTAAAGAACAATTTAATTTTTCCGTTAATTCACAAATATCTTCTAATAAATGTATATTATCCTTCATAACAACGGTACTGACAATAACTTTAATTTCTCTATCGTTTGCAATCTCAATCATTTCCATTACTCTATCATAGACTTTAAGTCCTCTAACTTTATCATGTTTATCTGCTGTAGGATAATCGAGTGATGTTAAGATATAGTCAAGACCCTCAAATTTGTGCTTTTTTAGTAATTTAGGCATTAAATACCCATTAGTGGCAATTCCATTAATGAAATCATGAACAATTCCCGTATGATATATGATTTCCGGTAAATCTTTCCGTAAAGTAGGCTCACCACCCGTAAATGTTAAGGCATTTACACCTAATTCAGCAATTTTATCTATAAGTTTTTTAACCTGTTTTGTATTCATTTCTCCACGTTTAATTTCCTCCGGAAGAGAATGGAAAGAGCAAAAGGGACATTTTGCATTACAACGAAGGGTTAACTCAATCTGACCCGAATAAGGGACATTCTTTTTTGTTAGATTATTTTGTAAAAAATTTTTTAAATACCTTAAATAATTACTAACTCTCCTTTTTGGAATTAAAGATGCACCAATATTTTCTTATTTTTAAGGAATAAAATAAAAAAGATATTAAAAAAATATCTAAACACACTTTTTATAAATTTTTTTATAAAATTATTTTTTACATAAAAAATTTTTAAAATTAGACAATGATAGCATCTCTTAAGCGAGAAAAATTTTTACATAGAAGGACCAAATTTATTGGTAAAAAGTATAATACCAGTTTAAGAGAGGTTCTCTCTTATCTTTGGGAATATAAAAAGCTCTTTATTTTTTTGGTAATTCTTGGAATAGTTCAATCGTTGCTATTCTTGATGGTACCATTAATGATGGGACCGATTTTGGATATCTTAGTTGACCCAAGGAGAAATATCAATGAAGCGATACCGATTTTTATAATATTGCTTATATTACAGGTTATCGTTGCAATAATTTTCGGGATTCGGATTTTTACTAATAGATGGATTGGAGCCAATATTATATATAATTTAAGAAATGACTTATATGCAACAATTCAAATTATGAGTTTTGAATGGCTTGATGAAAATAAAACCGGAGATTTAATATCCCGGACAACAAGCGATGTTAATAATTTAAAGGAATTTATGGGAGGCAACTTGCAATTCTTTTTCAGACAGTTATCGACCTTTATCTTTAGTTTTGTAATTTTATTTATAATTAATTTTGAATTAGCTTTTTACGTAATAATAATATCACCTGCGTTATTTTATGTATTATTATTATTCAGAAAAAAATTTAGACCCGTATTTAAAAGATCTCGAGAATCTTATGCAGAATTAACCCATACAATTCAGGAAAATGTTCAAGGAATTAATGTTGTTAAATCTTTTGCCCGAGAAGAGTATGAAATTGAAAAATTTAAGGAAAAAAATGATAAATATTATAATGATTCAATAAAATTAATTAAATTACAAGCTACATTCGATCCAATAATTTATCTAATTGATAATATTGCTTTTTTAATCGTTGTTCTTTTAGGGGGTTTATTTGTTATTAACGGAAAAATGACTTTTGGACAATTATTCTCTTTTGTCTTAGTTATGAATTTTAGCGTCGAACCTCTATATTTTATTACGAGATTTATTGGAAATATGCCGCAAATAAGTGAAAGTGCCGAACGACTCGTATATATTTTAAATTCTGAAATAAAGGTTAAAGAAAAGGAAAATGCAATTGAAATGCCTCCCATTAAAGGAGAAATTGAATTTAAAAATGTTAGCTTTAGTTTTAAACCTCATTTAGATGATAAAGAATATTATGTGTTAAGAAATATTAATTTTAAAGTCAAAGCAGGAGAAAATATTGCGATTTTAGGGCCAACGGGTTCGGGAAAATCAACATTAGTAAAACTTATACCCCGATTTTATGATGTAACAGAAGGAGAAATTTTAATAGATGGAATAAATATCAAAGATGTTACTTTAAAATCCTTAAGAAAACAAATCGGATATGTATCACAAAACCGAATCCTATTCTCAAGAACAATCAAAGAGAATATTGCCTTTGGTAAAAGAGAGTTATCCTTAGAAGAGGTTATCGCTGCCGCTAAGGCTTCAGATATCCATGATTTTATTGAAAATGAATTACCGGAAAAATATAATACAAAAGTAGGAGAAGGAGGAAAAACTCTTTCAGGCGGACAAAAACAACGTGTTGCAATTGCACGTGCCTTAGCAATAAAACCCCGAATATTAATTTTAGATGATGCAACTTCTTCCATCGATGTAGATACAGAATACAGAATACAGAAAAATTTTGAAGATGTTTTTAAAGATTGCACGACGTTTTTAATAACTCAACGACTTTCGAGCGTAAGAAATGCTGACCGAATAATAGTTTTAGATGCAGGTAAGATTGTTCAAATAGGAACCCATGAAGAATTATTAAAACAAGAACAAGGAATATATCAAAAATTATATAAAACGTTAAAAATAGAGGAATTGAGTTGAATGAAAAAACGTAAGAAAGTAAAAAGAAGCAAAAAGCTTGAGGAGAATGAGGAATCTTTAGATCATGGTATGTTTTATATTTT
>CAZVTX010000135.1:0-9036 GCA_964629395.1 uncultured archaeon | reverse complement strand
TTCAATATTCATCATAGGAGTTAAATGTCCTTCATATGCTTGAAGGCCAACTAATTTTAAATTAGATTTATTTTTTATAATCTCAGCGAGTTTTAGAGCGGGTTTTTCAGGCTTGACGCCTGTTCTTCCCATACCAACGTCTAATTCGATTAAAACCTCTAATATTATATTTTCTTTAGAAGCTATTTTATTTAGATCATCAATATTTTTCTCGGAATCAACGCAAACTCGAACCTTAATTTTCTTACTCAATTCAACTAATCTTTTAATTTGTAAAATATTCACAACTTCATTAGCAATTAAAATATCATCAAAACCATGTTTAGCAAAAATTTCAGCTTCGCCTACACGAGCAACGCATATACCATTTGCTCCTGCTTTTATCTGTAATTCAGCGATTTTAGGACATTTATGTGTTTTTATATGGGGTCGTAATTTAACACCATTTTCTTTGGCGAATTTTGCCATTTTTTCAATATTTTCCATCATGATATTGTATCTAATAATTAAAGCCGGTGTAGAGATCTTTTCTTTCCAATTTTCATTCATTTATTTCTCACTTAAATTATATTCACGAATTTTATCGATTATTTTAAAATAAGGATTGATTTTAAATAAAGAATAAGAAAAGAAATCTTAAATTACTTGAAAAAATTTTAGATTTTTTTTTTGTCGTAGTTAGCTCAAAAAATTCAATATTCAAATAAATTTTAATAACTTTGATTTTTTAAGGAATTAGCACAAAATTAATATTAAATAAATGTGATTTTTTCAAGATTGGGGATATTTGGATTTGACCGACGAAAAAGAAAAAATTTGGATTTTTACTTTTGAATATGCGGGAATTGCTAAAGTAGGAGGTTTAGGAGAAGTAACTGCAAATCAAGCAAAAAATTTATCTAAATATTTCGATTTTACGGTATTTATGCCGGCTCATGGAAAAATAGAACAATTAAAAAATAATATGGAATTAAAAAAGATTCCTTTCACCACTTCTGGAGAAATTTATTCAAATATTCAAAATTTTGGAACTGGAACTCAGTTTTATGAAATAAATTATTATCTTTTAAAATTAAATGGAGTAAAAATTATTCTTTTAACAGGTGGAAATAACTTTACAAAAGCTTGTTTAGATGATTTAATTGTTTATAATCCTGATACATTTAATTATAAATTAAAACTTTATAGTTTAGGAATTAAAGCTTATATTAATCATCTAATAAAAGAGGATTTTTCTCAGCTTCCTAAAATTATCCATATGCATGATTATCATGCAGTTATTCCTTTTATTTGCTGTAAACAAGAATTAAACAAAAGAGATCTAGATGTTGCAAGTGCAATTACTATTCATTTGCTAACATGGCCTCGCTTTAATATAGAATTTTATAAAGAGTGTGGAATTGAAGAAAATATTCCTATAACAATATTAATGAGGAATGGTATTGAAAAGAAAACACTTCAAGAAATATTTACACTTTGTGAGAATAACAGTATCCCTACAGTAGAAAAAATAGGAGCAGTTATAAGTGATTTAGTTCTAACAGTTAGCGAAACTTATTTGAAATCAGATATCATTCCTAACTTGGGCGGAAATTTAATTGATTTTAAATCGAATTTTGTCTGGAACGGATGCGATTGGGATTATAACGAGATTAAACAAAAAGTCTTAAACAAACTTGGGGGTGAAATACGACAGTTCTTAAACCTTTCTGAAAATGACGAGATTACAAGAGAACATATGAAGCATTATCTTCTAACATATAAAATAAGTCATCTTAGTCAGAGTCCTTTAATTAATTCTAAAAAAATTTTAAATGCGATTAATGAGATTTCTAATGGAAATCCTTTCATTAAAAACGGTAATATTCAACCATTTAAAGAATCCGGACCCCTGGTAATTACAACTGGTAGGATATCAAAACAAAAGGGTTTTGATATTATATTCAATTCTATTCAGGATATTATAAAAGAAATTCCATCTGTGAAATTTTTGATGCTTCTATTACCAACAGAATATACTATTGATGAAATTAAAGAATATGCACATTATGTTAAATTATATCCTAATAATATAAGAATTATATTTGGTTTGGCGGCGGATATTTTTCATCTTGCTCATTTAGCGGCTGATGTATATTGTGCCTTATCAAGATGGGAACCTTTTGGTATCATTGCCTTAGAAGCGATGGCTGTTAAAATCCCAATTATCGCAACTAAAGTTGGAGGTCTCCAAGAATCTATTATCGATATGAGAAATGATCCTGAAAATGGAACGGGCATATTAATTAAAAAAGATAATCTACCCGAATTTAAAAATGCATTAATTACGATATTGAAATTAAATGAAATTTCTGAAACTGTAAAAATTAAAGGTTCTTTATATGCAGATCCTCAGACTCTAAATATTGTTAATTCAATCCCCGATCAAGTTGTAAAATCAAGAGTATTACTTGATCCTCATTATATAGAAAAAATAAGAGAAAATGGTTATAATAGAGTGAAACATTATTTTAGATGGGAAATCGTTTCTAAAAAATTAAAAGAATTATATGAGAACCTTATAATAAATCGTATATCCTCTTAGAAGGCGTTTTATGCCATGATCTTATCGAAGAAATCATTCTATTTCATTTTATTTTCCGTGCTTTTTTATAATTCAATAAGTATGGCAGTATATACATACTTATCAAGATATCTATTATTTTTAGGAGCGAATTATTTTGCTATTCAAATGATCGTTACAATTTTTCCACTAACCTCAGTAATTTTTCCCCCAATATTAGGGAAAATCTCAGATAGTATCCAAAAAAGATTACCATTCGTACTTATCGGTCAGATTGGTATTGTTCTTGTATTATATCTTTTAACATTAACTAAAGATTTAATTATAATTTCAGTAATTATATTTATATGGGGCTTTTTTTCAAGTTGTCTCGGATTAAATTCAGTTTTATATGCCGAGATTGTTGAAAATGACCAAAAATTAATTTCTTATTATTCAGCAATGGTCTCATTCGGTTGGTTTTTAGGAGCATTATATAGCGGTATTTTTGTTGAGATGATTGGAATTGCATATCTTTTTTATTTACTACTATTCTTTTCTTTATTCAATTTAATCTTAATCTTTTTTATACAAGAACCCCGTGATTTAATCTTAAGTAGATATGAGAATGGTCTAAGTGGAGCACTTCAATTCATAGCAACTTCAAAAAATAGTGATTCGGAAGATATAGAAAGTCCTATTTCCCAATCAATTTATTTTAGTCTTTTTTTCAGGAATTTTGGTATAAGACCTATTTTGTCAGTATTGGCAATCATAATGGCATTTCATTTAAGTTCAGATACAGAAATAGGAATTTTGGTGGGAATTAATCCCCTAATACAATTTTTCATAATGATTTCAATTGGAAATATCATTAATAAGAAGAATATCAAAGCATTTATGATTATTGGCTATATATTAAATTGTTTTGTTATCATTGGTTATATTATCTCAAATTCATTTTTCTCTTTTCTAATTTTTCAAATATTGATTTCGCTAGCATTTTCATTATTTTGGGTTCCTACTCAAGTATATATTGCCCAAAATACAACGCCAGAAAATAAAGGAAAATATATGAGTTTTGCAAATACATCCTTTTTCTTAGGTTCTTTAATGGGAGGATTATTTTTTAGCGGATTAATTAGTATTTATCAGGATTATTATATTGCGATGTATTTTATGATTATTTTCCCCCTTTTGTCCACATTAATTATTTTATTCTTTTTTAGGATAAAATTTGAGGAAAAATGAATTCTTAATATTTCCAAAACGGACATAAATGCTGGATTATTGCATTCTTTTTATCGGGCACGATTTCTAAAACATTCTTGATCCATTCAGAAATCCATTTGGCTTTATCTTTGAAACGTCTATCCATAAAAATAATGCTCCCTTTATCCGTTGCTTTTCGTATTGGTCTTCCTGAGGCTTGATTAGCTCTTTGTATAGCGGGATATAGATAAGCTAAAAGCCAACCTTGCTTATCGAAAACTTCGTCATAATATTTGATTTTTGCTTCTAATCTTGGTGTAGGAAGATGATAGGGAAATCCTGCGATTATAACAGAATTCATATAATCTCCAGGATAATCTTCTCCCTCAGAATTTCTACCTCCGCAAACTCCTAAGAGAACACCGCCATTATTTATATTAGATTTAGATGCCATTGATTTAAAATCCTCTAATAATAATGCATTTTCTGAAGCTGACATACCTGATTCTTCAATAAATAATTTCTTATTTGTGCTTTTAACAACATCTTCTAACCCATTTTCCAAAAGTCCTTTTAAAATTTTATAAGAAGCGCAAAATATCCCTATATTAGCAGGAGTACAATATAAAACCTCATAAATCTTGCCAACCATTTTTCTGAACATTTGAGGCGTTCTATTATCTCTTTTCGTGTCTACGCCTTCTGTAATTAAGGCAATGATATTTTCCTTTTTAAAGGGCGATTCACCAATCAAACCTTTATATGATTTTCCGCTATCATTTAATCCCGTTAATTTATTAAATACATATGGATTCACTGTACCTGAAAGGTTTAAACAACTATAACATTCTTTTAATATGGGAGTAATTACTTCTCGGGGTTCTAATGCTACGATTTCTAACGAGATTGATTTTCGATTATTTTTAAATTTAGATGTATAACAGTGAAAATAATTGTTTAAATTATACGTTTTTAACCATTTAAACCAAAAGTCTGTAAGATGTCCTAAATAATCCCTTGAAATTTCTCCATTAGCTAATTTTTCTTCATGGATAGCTAATCCAAAATCATCTAATTCAATAAGAAAATTTTCAAAACCTTTTAAATCTTTAAAACCAAGTTTATTCAATAAATCTTTTAAAAAAGATTCAGCATTAATAGCTTGTTCTTCAGAATTTATTCTTTCCTTAGCGTTTTCTAACATTTTAATAAGTATTTTTACAAATCTTTGCATAATTTTAGGAGAATTATATATTTCTAAATCTTTTAAACAAAGTCTTAAAGAATAAGGAGTAATCTTTAAGGAATTTACATCCGTAGCAACATCTATTATATTATGGCATTCATCAATAACAAGTATACAATTTCTAAGTTCTTTTGATATGAATTTTAAGAATGATTCTCTAATTGAAGGATTGAAAATCCATTGATAATTACAGATTACTATATTAGCACTGGAGAGAAGAAATTTACTTAAAAAGTAGGGACATAGATTTTTTTCTTTACAAAAATTTATTAAAACTTCAGCATCAACCGGTTTTTCAAATATTTCTGGAGCTATTAAAATAGAATCTCCTTGGACCTCTTTTTTTTTATTCAATAGATTAGTAAAATAAATACAATTCCTATTTTTTCTTAAGTCAGAACATACTGACATCGCTTCGCTGGGATTCGGTTTTAATGATAATAATGTTTTATTTAAACACATTTCATTTCGTCCTCTTATTGATAAACCGCTAATTTTAATGTCTAATCCTTTTTTAATAAGTAAATCTGAAATTTTTATAAGTTCTTTAATTACACGAGTATTTTGTGCATGTGTTCTGCACATATATATTATTTTAAGATTATTTTCCAAAGCAACCGGAAGTAAGGCTGAAAGTGCCATTATAGTTTTTCCTGCCCCATTAGGTGCTACTAAAAGAATAATTTTATTTGCACGGGTAGCTTCTTCAATTTGTCTAATAATTTTTTCTTGACCGAAACGATATTCCCTATAAGGAAAAAAATCAATATAATTTATTTCATTTTCACCTCTAAGCAACGAGAAATATTATAAAATATTAAAAAATTTATTCTAAGAGATTATAAAAATTTAATTATTAAGATTATTTTATAAAAAAAATGAATGATAAAATTTATGTTTCATTTGCAAATTTAGGTTCTGAAAAATTCTTTCGTAATCTTTTTTTATTCCTATTTATCTTTTTAATGACTTTAGCTCAAGGTTGGGAAAATATTTTATTATTTTTATTTCCTTTAATTTCTTTCTCTTTTTCAATGTTTTTCACAATTCTGGCTACGAATAAATGGAGAACTGAATTTGAAAATCGTACAATTAATTATCAGCCATTAGGTGCTGAGAATAAAAATGCCGATAGATTATTTTTTTGTGCATTATTCCAATTATTTTTATTGTTTTGGTATGGAGCTGAATCTTTATATCATCCGCAGTTAGTAGATGATTATTATATGTTTTTTAAAATATTTCTTGTATTTATGTATACTTATGGTTTTTTTTGGATTTTTCTCGATTTATGGAAGAATTGCCGAATAGATTTAATTTTATATGGTGTGAAATTCAATTATACTTCAGAACAAAGCAATAATTTAAGAAAGAATATTGAAGGAGTGTTAAATAACTTAAAATTAAGTACTTATCGATTAATCTCTATTATTAGCCTTTTAACATTTATTATTATTAATATTTTGAATTCACTTGATTTTTTATTAAACATCTCAATAGATTTATTTCCTTCTTTTCAATATAATTTACCGGGAACAGGAATAGAAGATTCTCAACCAATTTCATTTTCGATTATTTTCTATACTTTTTTAATAGTACCTCCAATAATTACAATTATATTACTAATAATGACTTATAATACTATTAATTCAATAAACAAAAGAAAAATAGAGAAAATTTTATCTCCATTACCAAAGAATATTCAAAAAACTATTTTAGAAAATTTAAAATTATTAAATAAACGATTGATGGAAGAATTTAGGAGTGATTAAAAATTTTTAAAATTTTAAATTAAATATTATTTAAGTTCAATTTTTTCAAAAAAGAGGATATACGATGTCTCGGAGATTACTATTTAAGGTTATAATTGTTGGAGATGGTGGTGTTGGAAAATCTACTATGGTTCAGAGGTTATTAACAGGAAAATTTATTCCTATGAAAATAACAATAGGAACGGATTTATCTACATACGATATAAAAATAAATGGGGCAAAAGTTACTTTACAAATTTGGGATTTTGCAGGGGAAAAAAGATTTAGATTTTTTTTACCTAATTATGCAAGGGGCGCTTATGGTGTCCTCTTATGTTATGATATTACACGATACATCAGTTTTGAAAATTTAAATGAATGGTATGATATTACAAGTAAAAATGCTGCAGATCCTGTTTTTATTTTAGTCGGTTGTAAAAAAGATCTTGAGGAAAAAAGAACTGTTGATCAAGAACAAGCATTAAAATTTAAAGAAGAACATAATATTGACTATTTCTTCGAAACTTCTTCGAAATCGGGTGAAAATAATAAGAAAATATTTGAAACTCTCACACGTAGTATTATTAAGAAAAAAAATATTCCTCTTTAATTAAAAAAAAGATAAAAAAAATTAAATTAATCTTCAAGAATATCTTTAAATTCATCAATGTTCAGTTGAAGATAACCCGCATTAATTAAAGAGGTTCCAATAAGAGTTCTGAAATTCTTTTTACGCTTTTTATTGATGAATTTTTTCATTTCACTTAAATCTGGGTTTGGATTAGTTATATCTATTAAGCCTGCCTTTTTTGCAGCATCAACTACTTTTTGTCCTACATCAGTTCTGATAATCAACATTGCCTCCTCTTTACTTGAAGCGCCCCAGGGAGAATAAGAGATATCAGAGAATTCACCTGAAAAATCGGTACAATATTTACATCCCGCCATACCACCTGATGAGCATGCAAAAGCAATTTTTAAACTTGTCCTCTCCGCTCCCGTATTAAAATCAGAGGCGATTATTTTAGCTAACCCTTGAAGATGACATGGATTAGCAATTATGCCAATATCATTTTTCTTATCTAAATATGCTTGTCCGATACCAGTTATTAATGGACCTGCATTATCCATAGATTTCTTAGGTATTAATTCTTTTGCATCTTCTGCCTTATCTACTACCTTTGGAAAAGATACAGGAGGTTTCGTACTTTTAGTCTCTCTAACAACTAAATGTTTAATAATTCCTTCATTAAATGCAGCTACTACTAAATTATATAAGATATCGTCTTTATTTTTTGATTTTACTTGAATAATATCTTTATAAACCCCGACAGCTAAATCTACTCTGGTTTGACCATATAATTTTTTCTCTAAAACACTAATGGGTAAGAAGCTTCTCGGACAAGCATTATAACAGAGTCCAACTGTCTCAGCACATTCATCAACTACATATGCCTCTCCAGTATCCTTACTGAAATCCATATGCGGACAAAAAGCATTACAAGATCCACAATGTATGCATAGTCCGGAGAAAATAACCTCGTTTTCTAAATCTTGACTTGATTTTTCTACTTTCATAGTTAATCAAATTTATTTTATAAAAATATATTTAGATAAATTGAGCATATCATTTAAAGGTAGTGTGAAATTTCGCACATGATATTTAAATAAAATTAAAATAAGAAAAAGTTATTTTTTCATAATTTTATGAATTTAGAAATTTACTGCAAGTATCATCAGTCTTTTTAATTATATGTTTACGGTCTTTCCATGTAATCCAAGTACCTCCTGATTTTTCAAAATGAAAACCGCAATATTCTTCTTCTTTTAACCTTGTAAGTGTTTTTTTAACGAAAGTATATGATAAATTCGTCTTATCAACAACCTCTTTTAATGTAATTGGATGATTTACTTCTAAAGTTTCATTGAAAAAGTCCAAAATTCTTTCTAATCCTGTTTTAGGTTGAGAATCGGGAGTCTTTTGAGTTATTTTATACACCTATTAATTTTCTCAATAATAATAAAAACTTAAATAATATTTAAATCTAAATTCAACGATTTATAAAATTTAATCCATTTTATTAAATCACTGAAATTTGTTCTCCTAAAAGATTTTATTATTGGTAAATAATGTTGTATATAATCGGAAAATAGCTCTTTAATGGTATAGCCCTCCGAGGATTTCAATGGAATAGTATAAATCCACTGATTTCCGGGTAATTTCCACCAATCTTTAACAAATTTACTTCCAAACTTTTTCTCATAATAGGGCATATATTTGTAAA
>CAZVTX010000134.1:7867-9080 GCA_964629395.1 uncultured archaeon | reverse complement strand
AAAGGAGGTGTAAAGATGAAAAAAATTATTGATGGATTAGGCAGAGAAATATTTGTTAGTGGAAAAGAAGGAGATTGGATTTTACAAGATGAAGAAGGCAATGTTTATGAAAGAGGAGGAAAGGAAAGGGTTTTAGCAACTTTAGAAAGACTGATTAAAAAAGGAGAATTTAAGATTAAAAAGGAATTAAAAAAATTAGTAATAACTTTTAATAAAGAATTTGAAGAAAATTTATTAATAGGTATTCTAACTTCTATTTTGAAAAATCTTCATAACAAGAAAAAATATTTTTTTATTGACGATATTTTAATTAATAAAAAAGGATATAATATTGTTTTTAGAGGACAAAATTACAAAATTTTAATTGAAGAAATTAAAAAATACTTAAAAATTGATAATTTTGAGGAGGTGAATTAAAAATGAGTTTATTAAAGGAATTTTTGTCTTTGGGTTATCCTAAATTGGAATTCTCAAAAGAAATAAAGGAAAAATGTAAAAATAAAGAAAATTTAGAGTTTACAGAAAGATTTATTAATTCTAAGGTTTTTAGATTAGCCTATAAACAATTACAAAAAGAAAATCCTGAATTACTTAATATTTCTTTAGTAGATTTTTTAAATTCTTCTTTTATAAAATTTTATTGGAGTGCTTTAATAGATAATATGATAAAAGTTAGAGATTTTATTTTATTATGCCGGGCTAATGTAAAGAAAATAAAAAGGAGGTGGAGAAAATGAGACAATGTCCAAATTGTAAGGATATATTCTTTACAGAAATTGAAGAAGAAAAAGAATATGGAGGATACTATTTATGCTTAAATTGTATGACTATTTTTGACAATGAAGGAAATATAATTGAGAAAGGATAAAAAATGAGTTATGTTAAAGATATTTATATAAAGTTAGAAGAATATCTAAATAAAAAATATTCTAAAATTTCTTCAATAGAAGATATAGAAATAAATGAATATTTAAAGAAAATGGAAAGAGAAAAATTAAAAACTTTAAGTTTAGAGGAATTAGAAAAATTTTTAAAGGGGGTGATTAAAAATGAAGTGTGATTATTGCAAAAAGAAAGCGATAGTCAATGTTCAAAAAGTTTGGGTTGCTTGGACTATCAATAATGATAAGTATTCTTCTTCTGAAATTTTAGATGTAGAAGAACCTGTAGGAGAGGAAAATTTACACTTATGCGAAAAACATTATCAAAAATT
>CAZVTX010000134.1:1250-7767 GCA_964629395.1 uncultured archaeon | reverse complement strand
AGTTTGGAGATTTTATCTCTAAAATTGTTATAGTATAAATTAAATGTTATACTTAAAGTGCTATGAATATTCAATATATTGATGTAAACGGAATATGTTCTAATTGTAAAAAGTCTATTAAAAAAGGCTGGGTTTTTATTGATGAGAGAGGCAGAATTGAACAAATACTCTGTGATAATTGTAGGGGAATTCAATCAGAAATTAAGCCAAAAAAACAAAAATTAACAGTAAAAGAAGTCAAAGGATTTATAGTTTGGATATACTCTCTGTTTACTGGTAAAAAGATTTATGAGGTTATTTCTTCTACTAATATAGTATTGCCTGATGTAATAGGAGAAGAACTATTAATTAAATTATTGGATGATCCTAATATTGATATAAGAATTAAAAAATGAAATTATTAGGATTAGATAATATTTTATGGGAATTAAATCAGTTAAAATCTCCTTGTAATATCCTTTTTCAAGGAGCAAGAGGAACAGGAAAAACAACTTTATCAAGATATTTAGCAAATAAATTTGAATTTGATTTTATAGAAACAGAAGGATCTATTTTAGATAAAAGACAACTGTTGAAAGTATTACTTAATATTGTAGAAAATAAAAAGAAAACTATTTTGTATATTGATGAGATTCATTCTCTACCAGAAAAAGGAAATGAAATTCTCTATAAGGTAATGGAAGGCAATATTTTAAATTTACAAGATAGAGAGGGAAATAGTTATCAAATACATTTACCAGAAATTTATATTATTGGAGCAACTACAAAGCCAGCAGAATTAACTAAACCTTTATTAAGTAGATTTCAATTAATTTTAACAATGCCGGATTATTCTATCAAAGTACTTGCTAAAATTATTCAATTAAAATTTCCTTTTTCTATTAGAGAGAGTTTAGAAATTGCTAATTGTGTATTTACTCCAAGAGAGGCAATTAATTTAAGCATAAGGGTTAATAATTTAAAAGAAAAAATGGGAGTAAGAGAAGGACTTAAATTTTTAGGATTTAAAAGAGGATTATCTATAAAAGAAAGGCAATATCTTAAAATATTATCAAATTTAGAGAGGGCTTCGAAGTTAACAATGTCAGCAAGTTTACAATTAGATAAGTCTTTTATTGAAGAAATAGAGAATAAATTGATAAGAAAAGGGTTAATAATAATAACAATGCAAGGAAGAAAATTAACAGATAAAGGTTTTGAATTAATTAGTAGATTATGAATTTATTTGAATATATAATGATAGATTATTTAAAAAATAGTTTTAAAGTCAATGGAATAGAGGGAACTTTAGAAACTATTGAGAAATTATCAGAAGGAAGATTAAAAAATACTTATATTTCTTTATTCTGGAAAATATTAAAAAAAGAAGATGAGGGAATTGAATATTAAATTCAGTTTTGAAATTAAGGAAATTGGAGATATTTTAAGAATATCTTTATTAAAGTGTCCTTTCTGTAATAGTTTAATCAATAAAGTACATTATCCTAAAATGATTTTTGAAGATGGAGAAACTTTACCTTTAATTGTTAAATGTGAAAACAGGCATCTAATACACGAAAAAGCCATAAAAACAGAAACTTTATTAGATATTCAAGAACTAAAAGAAAACTTAGTTTTATGGTATTTTGATAATTTTTCTATTATTAAAAAAGATTTACAGACTTTTGTTAATAAATTAAGATTAATCTTGCCTAAAAATTTGATACAAAAAACTAATTTTATTAGTCAATTGGCAAATGTTTATTATAGATATATTGATAATAGCAAGGTATTTTTCAGATGATTAAGCCAGTTTGGTTAATGCAACCTTTATTTTTTTATTCTATTAAATTTGGAGATTATATTGTTGAACCTAAAATAGATGGATGGAGAATGCAAATAATTAAAAATAAAAACATTGAATTTTGGGGCAGGAGATTAGAAAAGAATCCTGATTGGACTATAAAATTAAGTTATTTACAGTTTATTTCTAAATTTATTCCTGATTATAGTTTATTTGATTGTGAACTTTTCTCTACAAAAGGCAGAAATGGAATACCTTCTTTATTTTCAACTCATTTTAGTAAACCTATAATTTATATTTTTGATGTTATTTATTTTGATAATGAATTTGTAGGAAATAAACCTTTAATAAAAAGAAAAGAAATATTAAGTAATTTAAAACTACCTGAACCTTTTTATATTGTAAATTATGAACCTTTAAAAAACTTAAAAAGTCAATTTCTTAAATATAAAAAAGAAAATGAAGGTATTGTTATAAAAGATATTAATTCTATTTATGAAATAGGAAAGGATTCTCCTATTATGACTAATAAATGGCAAAAATTAAAAAATGTTTAGAGTGGGCTTAATTACAAAAAATGGTGAAATTTATAGTAAAACTTTTGAAAAATTAGAGGATTGTTATGAATTTATATTAAAATTTGATTATAAAAGATTTAGAATTTTAGATATAAAACAAAATAAAATTGTTGATAAAGAAAACAAAAATTGACATAGTATTTTTTTTGTGTTATATTTTAAGTTGAATTTATTAAGGATGGGCAAAAATTTTTAGCGCAATTCTGGAATGATTAAATGTAAAGAATGTGCTTTATGGAAATATAATAGAATAGGAGAAATTTTAAATAATTGTATTTTAGGAGAAGGAAATAAAAATTCTGAAATTGTTTTAATTGGGCAAAATCCCGGAAAGCAAGAAATTTTAAAAGATAGAGTTTTTGTCGGAAAAGCAGGGCAATTTTTAGATAAATTATTAGAAAAATCGGGAATAAAAAGAGAAGAAATTTATATTACTAATTTAGTTAAATGTCTAACTCCAGATAATAGAAAACCTACAAAAGTAGAAATTAAAAAGTGTTCATCTTTATATTTAGAAAAAGAATTGAAAGAAGTTAAACCAAAAGTTATCGGAGCATTAGGAGAGCCTGCAATAAAATATTTTTTGGAAGATATAAAAGGGTTAAAGAATATTGTAGGTAAAAAATTCTGGTCTCATAAATATAATTGCTGGATTGTTCCTCTTTATCATCCTTCTTATTTAATGAGATTAAATCCCAAAGCACCTCAAATAATTCAGACTATTAAAGGATTAAGTTTATTAAAAACTCTTAAAACCACTTATAATCAAAAAAATCCTACTATTATTATAGAAAATCAATATCAATATATTAATCAATTAGGAAATATAATTGCATTAGATTTAGAGACAACTGGATTAGATTGGATGAAAGATAAAATCTTAACTATTGGATTGTCTGACGGAAAACTAACTCTTGCTATTGATAAAGATGAAATTGATTGGAGAAAAGTAATTCCAGAATTAAAAAAGAGAAAATTAATAATGCAAAATGGAAAATTTGATTCGCTTTTTCTATTAAAAAAGGGAATTGATTTAATTGAAAATTTTTATTTGGATACTAAATTAATGTATTTTTTGATAGATGAGCAAGGAGCAAACTCTCTTAATATTTTATCGCAGATGTATTTAGGATTCTCATATAAAGAAAATATAGATAGAAATAATATCGATAAATTATCCTCTATGGAAAGAAAAAATTATTGTGGAATGGATGCTTATTGCACTTTTCAGTTAGCAAGGAAATTATTACCTCAACTTAAAAAGCAGGATTCTTTGAAAGCACTTAAAATTTTATTATATGGAATTAAATTGACTACTTTAATTCAATTTAACGGATTTAAAATCGATAAAGTAAGACTTGAAGAATTACTAACAAAATATGAAAATTTAAAAAATCAATATGCAGAGAAATTTAAAAATCAAAAAAAGATAAAAACTTTTGGAGAAATCAACTTGAATAGCAGTAAACAATTATGTAAATTATTTTATGAACATCTTAAATTACCGATTATAAATAAGACAAGAAAAGGAAATCCTTCTGTGAATGAAAAAACTATTGAACATTTAGGAAAAAGGTTTCCTGTATTAAAAAATTTGTTATATTATCGAGAATATAAAGGTATTGTTGAAAAACTTAATTTATATAAAAATTCAGTTAAGGAAGATGGAAGAATTCATAGTGAATTTGATAATTTTGCTCCCGATTCTTCGAGAGCAATGAGTAAAAAACCTAATATCCAAAATATAAATCGAGATTCAGATATTAAAGAGATATTCATTGCAAAAGAAGGATATAAATTAGTTTATTTTGATTTCTCTCAACTTGAATACAGGATATTTGTTCATTTATCGAAAAGTAAAAAAGCAATAGATTTCTTAAAAAAAGGAAAAGATATTCATAGATATATTGCTTCAATAATGTTAAAAAAACCTCAAGATAAAATTTCTAAAGAAGAAAGAGACAAAATTAAAACAACTGTTTATGGGCTAATGTATGGAAGAAGTTTGGAAAGTATTGCTGATCAATATAATATGGAAATTGAATATGTAAAAAATGTTTATAGAATTTTCTTTTCTCTATGTAGAGAAGGTTATTACTGGTTAAAAAATATCGAAAAACAGATATTAACTAATAAATATGTTAAAACTCCATTCGGAACATATAGACATTTCGATAATATTGACACTAAAAATAAAGCGGAAATGCAGCATTTATTTAGAGCAGGTAAAAATTTTATTATTCAATCTTTTGCTAAGGAAATAGTTTATTTGGCAACTTGGAAATTATACAAAAAGATTAAAGAGAATAATCTAAATGCTGAAATTATTCACGATATTCACGATGCTATTATCTTAGAAGTAAGAGAAAATGAGGTAAAAAAAGTAATAAATTTAATTAAAAAATATATTCAGAATCCCATTTCTTTATTAGTTAATTTGCCAGTAGAAATTAAGGTAGGAAACTCTTGGGGAAGTTTACATGAAGAACATAATTAGTTTTAATTTAAATAATGTTTTTTGGGGAACTCATTTACCTAAAATTGGAAAACAAATTTTGGTTTATTTGGCTAAAAATGAACCTGAAAAATTAGAAGAATTTCTTGCTTCTTGGACAGGGACTTTAATAGGAATGTTAGAAATTTATGAAAGTTCGGGACATAAAGAAGTTGTAGAAAAATGTATTCAGGAATTAAAGAAATTAATATAAAAGGTAAAAGATACTACTTAATAAATGGAAAAAAATTTCCTTCTGTTACTACAATTATTTCTCTGTTAGATAAACCTGCGATTTTGCATTGGGCAATAAGAAAAACAATTGAATATTTAAAAAAATTTGAAGGAAAAAAGATAACTTCTGAAATTTTAGAATTGGCAGAAAATAGATATAAATATTTAAAAAATGCTGCTGCTGAAAAAGGAACGGATATTCATAAAGTTGTTGAGTACTATTTAAGAACAGGATATATTCCTGCCAGTTTTCCTACTGCATTAGGTAATTTTATAGATTGGAAAGATAAAGTTGATTATTATCATTTAGAATCTGAAAAGTTAGTAATAAACTATAAATATCAATATGCAGGAAGAATTGATTTGCTGGGAAAGATTAAAAATATTCCTTATATTATTGATTTAAAAACTTCTAAAAATATTTGGATTTCTCATAAATTACAAATTTCTGCCTATAAATATGCTTTAAAAAAACCTGTAGGGATATGTATTCTAAAATTGAATTTAGAAAATAGAGGACACAAAGCCTATTATTTAAAAAAAGAAGAATATTTAAAATATATAAAGATTTTTTTATATTTAAGCAGAGTTTTTCATTTATTAGAAGAAAAATGGATTTGAAGTATAATAATAAACAAATGCATATTACTTTAGAATTGCCTTATTTAAAATATATTGATGAATTTTTACATCTCAAATGCAGAGATGATTTGTTGAAAACAGGGTGGTTTAATAATGCTAAAGAAATTACTGAAAGTATGGCTGTATTTAAAGCTTATTTTAAATATTTTTATGAAAAAGTAAATAATCCCATTATAATTGTGATTGGAGATGGAGTATTCCCCAGAACCGCTTCTCTTTTTGCTTTTAGAACTCCTTATTGGATAGTTTCTATTGATCCTTTGTTAAAAATAGATAATGAAATTAAATATTTTGATTTTCCTTATCGTTTATGGGGCATTAAAAGTAAAATAGAAAATATAAATATAAATTATTCTCAAATTTTTACACTTCCTAGTTATTTTGAAAATTGTATTCTAATTTTTTGTCATTCTCATGCATCTATTAAACAAAGCATTTTAACTTTAAAATCTTTATATAAACATTTTTACATAATTAGTATGCCTTGTTGTGTTCCCGATGATTTACCGATTTTACCTTTTAAGAATTATGAAGATTATGGAGTTTTCAGTCCTAAAAGAAGGATAAATTTATATAAGATTTAAAAAGGAGGTAAGTTATGAAATTGTCACATATTTTCTTATTTGCTTTATCAAATAGTGCAGTTGCTTTTTCGGTTTCTACAGTTATTGGAATTGAAGTAGGTATAGGATATTTAACATTTTTGGTAAGTTTAGGTTTATATTTTCAAAAATATTACAATGAGGAGAAAAAATGACTATAGAGTAATAATAGGTTTGAAAGAAT
>CAZVTX010000134.1:0-1150 GCA_964629395.1 uncultured archaeon | reverse complement strand
AATGATTAGGTATTATTTATTTTTTGGAATAGTTTATTTTTTACAAGGAATTTGGGGAATTCATTCTCAGCCTCTCTATTATTTAATGAGAGAAACTTGGAAATTATCTGCCACTACTATTGGATTAATAGGAATGATTACAACTATTCCCTGGGTTATAAAACCTTTATATGGATTAATTTGTGATTTCTTTCCATTAAAAGGATTTAAAGCAAAATATTGGATTACATTAAATTATTCAATTCTAATTTTTATTAGTTTATTAGTTTGGATATTCGGATTAAATTTTTGGACTCTTATTATTACTGGTTTTATTGTAGCTTATTGTTTTGCTTTTAATGATGTTGCTAATGATTCTGTAATGTGTATTATAGAGAAAAGACATAATTTGCAGGGCAAAGTGCAAAGTTTACAATGGACAGCCATTGGCATAGCAGGACTAATAACTTCATTAGGAGGAGCATATATTAGTAAATACTTTGATTATAGACTCGCTTATTTAGTGGGAGTTTTTCCCATTATTTTAGGTTTAATATTTATTGCAAAATTATATAAAGGAGAAATAGCAAAATCTAAAAAAGTAAATTTAACAAATATTAAAAAATCATTTTTAGTTTTTTGGAAAAATAAACAATTACTTTTATCTTTAATATTTTTATTTTGCTTTTATTTATCTCCTTCTTTTGGAACTCCTTTAATGATAAAAATGAGAGAAACTCTACATATAGATAAAATGTTCATTGGTCTATTAGGAACAGTAGGAACAACTTTTGGAATAATAGGATATATTCTTTACTTTTTTAAAATATATAAATTTAATCTCAAAAAACTTTTATATTTTGCAGTTTTATTTAGTGGATTAACTACTTTCTGTTATTTGTATATTCCTAATCAATGGACTTTATTAGTTTATAATATACTTTTCGGAACTATAGGAGCGATTATTCATTTAACTATTTTAAGTTATTGTGCTAAAATTACTCCTAAAGGAAATGAAGGGTTTACTTTTGCAGGAATAATGTCTGTATTGAATTTTGGTAGTATGTTAAGCGGATATTTAGGTGCATTTTTATACGATAAAATAGGATATAATAATTTAGTTATCATAAGTGCTTTATTTACAATAGTTTGTGTATTTTTCATTCCTAAA
>CAZVTX010000133.1:0-9086 GCA_964629395.1 uncultured archaeon | reverse complement strand
ATTTTTTTATTTGCTTTTTTTAATTTTTCAAGAACAGGTTTAACATCATCATAAATTCTTAATTTATTCCGCTCTTTGAGAATAACACGTTTATTAAAATCAATATTATCAAAAGTTTTCCAAAATATATCACAATCATTTATGCCCCATTCTTTTAAGAGTTCCTTATAATTTTCTCCGGCATACCAAAATTGATATCGTACTTCAAAAGGTGGAACTTCTTTTCTTGATAATTTTTTAATAGTTTTTGCTAATACATCATCAAAATATTCTAAAGGATTCGGAATTTCAAGCAAACTATTGTCCAAATCAAAAATATAATAATCAAACTTCATATCTTATTAATCTTTAATTTTTCTTTTTAATTAAAGATTAAAAATAGCCTATATGACCTAAATTTTTATCATTTTCATCAAGGGCATATACTAACCCCATAGAAAGTGCTTCTTCATCGGGATTTCCTTCCGTTTTTGTAGGCTTTGCAACTTTTTTTAATGTTTCAAATTTTAATTTAAAGGTCCCTCCGCATTTTTTACATTTTATTGAAATTATTTTAATGTGTTTTTCCTCGTCTTCATATTCTTCTTTTGCAAATGGTTCCAATAATTTAGGATCGGTATTATCACATCCAATTAGGAAACATTGCTCAAGACTGATACGTTCCATACCTCTTCTTGCAAGTGCAATCCAAGCAGAACTTGGATAGTCAAACTCTCCTTCTTCATCATCTCCTAAACTCATAAATCTTTCAAACATTTTATTAAAACTCCAATCACTTATTTTATGGAATAAAAGATGTTGAATTAATTTATTTTTTTAGTTTATAAATGATAAGAATTTTAGATTAGCCAAATTGTTTATTGTTCTTTAATATAATTTGTTTTTACGGTTTTATAACTATAGATATCCGTTCTTTTCTCTTTTTCAAGTTTTTCCTTAAAGTTTTTAGGTTTAACGATATTTGGATTTATAATTAAATTCCTAAAGCCTCCTACAATCGAGAAATTTTTAATAGATTTTCCTAATTCTAAAATTAATTCGTGGAACATCGTTTTATTATCAACTTCTCCTTTTTCTTTTATTAGAGCTAATCTATGAAGTGAAAATAATCCTATAATAAAAGCAAAAATAAAATAAAAGTCAAAACCCTGTAAATTAAGGGTTTGAAAAGAGAAGGTACCTGTAGGATCAGTCCATGCCAATGTCCAAGAAAGTTCTCGACTCTCAAAATAATTAATAAATAATCCTCCCAATATGGGAGCAATCCCCAATGTTAAGGAGCTAATGAATGTAACTACTGCAAGATAATTTGTTCCTTTTCCTTTAGGTGCAAGCTTATAGCTTATATTATTTATTGATAGTGTAATTCCTGCCATAGCGATACCCGTAAAAATATGAATTATAATCAACAATGGAATTGTTAAGATATATTTTTCAGGTAAAGTTGTAAATGGCCATAATAAAACACAGAAAAGATACATCGGAGAACATAATGCGAGAACTGATTTATTACTAAATTTATCGGAGAGACGCCCCCATATCTGTAAGAAAACTAAATTTGAAATTTGACTCAAAGCAGTGAATAATAAAACGATTGATATACTCAGTTTTAGTCTAACCAACATATAAACTACAAAGAAAGGTGCTGCTAAATTCAATGAAAAGTTCCAGCAAATTAAAAATATAAGTAAATTCCGATAATTTTTATCCCTAAAAGGTTCACTTACTACATTTTTTAACTTTATATGAAGTTTAGGTAAAATCATTTCCGGTTCAGGAACTTTAGAAATTAACCATATACTAACTAAGCCAAAACAAAATGCTATAATAAATAATGTCGAATAAGCATAAATCTCTTTTGAAACATTATCTTTCCAGAAATCTACAAAGAATCCGCCAATTATACTTGCTGTTGCTGAAAAAATTGTCGCAAGCATAATTCGTCGTGAAAAAAAAGCACCTAATTTCTCATGCGGTAAGAAATCATGCATCCAAGAAGCCCAAGCAGTATGTCCTAAAGCTGCAAAAATAGACTGCGTGGTAATTAAAAGTATTAAAAATAATAATCCGTAATTAGTCATAAAAAAGAATGGAATTAATCCAATCATTAGCACACAAATCCTATAGCACGATAAAAATATAACGGATAATTTTCTTCGATTTCTAACCTTTTCAACAATTCTAATACCAAATATTTGGCAAATCTGACATAAAGGTGGAATTGCCGCAATTAAACCGATTATAAATAGGGATCCTCCTAAAAGTAAAATATATGCTACTAAAAATGGGCCAGTAGATAATATAACCATTATTTGTGAGATGTAACCATCTTTCAGTATGCGGCTTAAGCCTTTTTGGTACTGTTCTTCGGTTATCATCTCTATTATTAATCACTTTTGTTTAGAATTTTTTAAAAAATTCTAAACATTCAATAAATTTATTCTATATAAAAATAAGTAAAAAAAAATATTTTAATATTCTCCAATTTCTGTAATGCGTTCGGGAATATATTCCACTTCGCCTAAATACTCCTTTATATATTTTTCTATCTTCAACTTTTCAATTGTTCGCCCTTCCTCCTTGAAATCAATACCGCATATAATACTTGAAAGATGTATAATTGAATTAATAGTTGGTGTATCAATATCAAGAAATTCAGCCAAAGAAGCCATAGGGACTAATCCCGTAGGCACATCTTCGGTAAAATAACGTGTAATTAATTCTTTTGGAGCATCTATATTTGCATATGCATTAATTTGTTGAATTGCATCATATATATTAGAAGCATCTACGTTATAAGATTTCTTCGCCCATTCATAGAATTTCAATTGTTTTAACCCTAATTTTAAGTAAATCTTATTTAATTCAAATTCAATATTTTCTAAAACTTCGCAAACATGAGGAGAAGCACCTTCTCTATAAAATTTGAGGGGTTTTCCGCAATCAATAGTACCTGCGTTTAAAAGAGATATTGCAGGGTGTAACAGCATTCCAATATTATTCAATGTTAATTCCAGATAATTTTCGACTGGAACTAATTGAGGAAAAGCTTCATTCAAAATATCACATACAATCATAGTATATTTCTCGGGAAAAGTCGCAAATTGTACCTCATCCTTAATCTTTAATATTCTCACTCCATTACCGGGTAATGCTCTACATGTAAATAATAATGTTTGAGTCTCTCCTACAAAAATTGGGATTTTTCCCCGAATCCGCTCAATTTCTCTTAAAAATTCAATTGATCCGAATGTTCTGCCAGGATTCAAGACAATTATTTGTCCATCTCTTAGATATTTAGCCATTTTTCTTGCTAATGATTTATGTGCAAAAGCAGGAGTCACAATTAATATTACGTCTGCATCCTTAACTGCCAACCTTAAGTCTTGTGTAATAATATCTAAAGGAAAAAAACCTTCAATTTCACCTTCAGCTTGAATTCCTCCGGTTTTCCATATATCATAAATTCTTGTATAGGATCTATTATAGAGCGTTACGGAAAATCCTTTAGATGCTAGATACGCCGCAAAGGCTCTGCCTCCATTTCCCGCACCAATTACCGTGAATTTCATATCAGAACCACCTCCACTTCTTTAATTTCTTTTTTCAAAATCGACTTATCGATTATATTATCGGGTAAATCTTCAATAATCATCATTACTCTCTCGATTTCACTTATCGGTTTATTTCTAAGCTTATCCCAGGAATCGCAACCTCCATTAATGATTTTTGTTTCAATTTTTCCTTTTGCATAAGGATTATTTTTCAGATGGGGTGCATCGAATATTCCGTACTTAACAAGTCGATTTAGAACTGCAGGCTCGATATAAGGATTTTCACTTTCTTTTTCATTTTTGGCTAGATATGGTATAATTCCCACAAGCCACTTTGCTTGCTTTATTAGTTCCTCCTTTCTCTTTATAATCTTATCATTTATGTAATTGATATCACTGGAATAGAATTGATTAACTACTTGCTCAACAATTTGGCAACTTTCAATAATATCCTCTGGAGTAGCAGCATGATCTGCTTCAGAATAGCTAACTACATGGATAATATCCGGTCTTAAAGCTAATTGAATCATTGTTGCAGCAGCCAATTGCCCTTTTGCCTTGTTTAAATTTAATGGAAAACTTGCTAAACCTGTTCGAACCTGTCTAATTACTTTAAAATTATCATCGACTAATGTTTGAAGTAATTCATCTTTAGCAAGTATTTTAGCTAAATCCATATCAAGTGAGATTCCGGGAGGCGAATTGAACATATATTGTGCAACATAATGTTTGACACCTAATTTCTTAGCGATAATTCCGCATAAATACATATCAGCGACCGCAATTGCGTCTGGAGCGTCTCTTAAGCTCCAGTGGTGAGGATCATTTATCTCAACGGGGATATTATTTACTCCATGCCATTTAATTGCCTCTAAATGTTGCTTAATTGATTCTTTTAACGGAAGAGGTCCTCTGCCGTCCATCTTATTAAACCAAAATATCGGAATTGCTGCCCAAGCATTTTGAATTGTATCGCGATATAATTTTCCTAATTTAATGAAATCTCTGGTACCTGCATAAATCCTTAAAAGAGGATAATTTCCTCTTAATCGAGCTTCATGTAATTTTAAAAAGTCTTCTCTTGTCCTTAACGGAACTCCACCAGCACCGGAAAGGGACTCAATTTGATCTTCTGGATGGAAAAAATTTGCTTGCGTATTCTGGTCAGGAGCGATTGAAATTACATCTAATACCTCTGCCTCGGCAATTTGTTTAATTCCTTCGATAGTTTTTTCTAAACTTGGTAACCCAAAATGTGCCCTAATAACTGGATATGGCTTTTTCCATTTAATACGGGAGATCAAATCCATCGGTATTTTATTATCTTCGTCATTCTGCGAATTATCTTCTTTTAATATTGATATAATTTTGTATCGAGATTCTCCTCCTTTAAAATAATAATCAAAAATACCATATTCTTTTGCAATATCAACAGTATCAGGTAATCCCGCAAAATATAATTTTTTAGGCTTATATTCTATTTTTTCTAATTTCTCGATAAATTCATCTAATAAGGGTCTAACTGTCTCAGGAGTAAGGCGATAACTTAATCCTACAATATAGGGTTTATTTTTTTTAATTTCATCAATTAATTTTGAAATAGGGACCGCAGGGCCTAAAAATATACAATCATATCCCATATTTTGAGCTATTTGCATAAAATTATATGTTCCTGCTACGTGTACACATTGTCCTATACATGCTAATAATATTTTTTTATTCCTATTTTGATCTAAATTATACCTCTTAGATAATTCCAACTGCCTCACCTCTCTTCTGTAATTTAAAAATATAATGGTATCTATTGCAGATTTAAGCAGACCACTGCGAAAGCGGATGGATTTCCGCAATAATATAGGGTTATGAGAATTATTTTTATAGTCTTGACTGCTTTACAAGATCGTAAACCCTAAATTGATAACATCAATATGACATATTAAAAATATTCTCAAGTTAATTATAGAAGTCAAATATTTAAATTTAACGCCCATTTAAATATAAACAATATATCTATTTGATTAATTAAATACCTATTTAAAAATTATAAGACTTTTTTAAGAAAAATATTTTACTTTATTCCTAAAATTATTTTTAGATTTTTTTCTTAAAATTAAAAAATAACGATTCATAATTTAAAGTAATGAGTGAAAAAAGAGAATTTTCAAAAGAAACAATTGATTACATCTCCAAATTAGCTCTATTAGAATTAAGCGAAGAAGAAAAAGAATTATTCGCTAAACAATTAAATGATATTATAAATTATTTTAAAAAGCTCAATGATTTAGATACTGATAATATAAAACCTATGACACATCCTATCGAAACTCTAAAAAATGTATTCAGAAAGGATATCCCACAAAAATCGCTTTCCAATGAAGAAGCTTTGAAAAATGCTCAACATAAACAAGATGGTTATTTTAAAGCTCCACGAATATTAAAGGAATAATTAAGAATATTTCTCTATTCTTTATATTTTTTAGTTAGAATTCTTATCGCTTCTGCCATATCTCTTAAAGCTTTTCTTCTTTCTTCTGGAGTCATTCTATAAAAATCATCTTCTAAATCTATTCCTACATTTTCGGGTTTGTATTTCTTAAGGATTAGCCCCAATATATATCGATCATAATAGTTGAGTGCTTTTTTCAATTCTTTATTATCTTTAATATCATCCCAAAGTTCTAATGTTTCCAGTGAACGAATTCCAATATCTATTCTAAACCAACTAATCGGAAATAGAACCCCTCTTTCTTTAATTGCCCAATCTAAAAATTTTATTTGGTTTTGATCTATATACAAATCTCGATATTCATCTTCGCTAAAAACAATATTATCTGTAATAATATATAAATTAGCCGCACCTTCAGAAGTGCATACGATACCCGTAGCAAAACCCTTGGCAAGATGAAGTTTCTGGGCAAAATCCTCCAGTTTTGATCCATACATTACTAAATTTTTCTTTTTCTCCCCATCAAAATTAATCTTAATTTTTTTTACTCCTTTCTCATCTTTTATTATTTGAGGAAAAAGATTCTCATCCCTCAATTTTTTATGAGTTTCCATCAAACTATTGATGAATTTATAATCTATTTTAACATTGATATATTTCTGGGAGTTTTCATTCATGAAAGCATCGCATTCAAAATCCATTATTCCATAAAAGAGTTTTTTATGGTTAATGATTTCATATATAGTTGATGAGATTGTTTTTACAAGTTTATCAGGATCATCCCTTACACTCTGAAATTCTTTTGTCATAAACATGTCTATTTGATCCGATAAATCTTCTTCTTCATAAAAAGTGGCCCATGACATCTCCGTATAAATTGTTCCTTCAGAAAAGAAATTATGAGCAGAATCTATACTAACAAGAAGTTTAGAACCTCCTAATTCTACGCCCTCTTTAGTTCCTGATGCTAAAATAGCGGGAGGTGGATTATAAAAATCAAATGTCATTTATTTTTCACAATATTTTTACTAAAGTTAATTTCAAATTTATATAAATAAAAGATTTCTAATAATTATACATGAAAAACGAGTATTTATAATTGATCTTCCTAATGCTTATATAGAGGTAGCTCAATAATAAATTTTGACCCCCCATTTCTACCCTTAGAGTGAGCAGAAATCTTTCCTCCGTGGAGCTCTACAATTTCTTTTGATAAATATAGACCTAAACCTGTTCCTTCTGGTATAATATCAATATTTACATCTCGACGATGAAATTTTCCAAATTCGGTAAATAAATTTTTAATTTCTTCTTCGGTTAAGCCTATACCATTATCTTTAAAAATTATTTTTACAACATTATTTTCTTTTTTAACAATTATTTCGATTTTAGCCCCTATTGGAGAATTTTTAATTGCATTTGATAATAAATTAGAAAATACATGTTCCATTCGTTTTTTATCAATTTTTAATTCTAAATGATTTTCTAAATCTAATTTTAAATCAATATTTCGTGTTTTTAATAGCATTTTCATATTATCAATTGCTTCATTAATAAGTTCAGTGATGTTTGTATCTTCAAGATCTAAGGCTATTTTATTACTCTCTATCCTTGATGCTTCTAATAAATCATGTATTAATGATTTTAATCTATAGATACTGTTTTCCATTATATCTAATAATTCTTTTGTTTGACTATCAAATTTGTAATAATCTCTTTTTAATAATTGTATCGCACCATAAAGAGAAGTTAAAGGATTTTTCAATTCATGTGAAGCTTGGTTGATAAAATCTTTTCTTAATTTATCTAACCTTTTTAATTTAATATTCTCCGATCTAATAATTTCTTCTGCCTTTTTTTGTTTACTTATGTTTAATAAAGCAATTAAAAGAGCTTCTCTACCATGATATAATATTCCTTTAGAATATATTTCTAACCAATGCATTCTCCCATATTTATCTATTCCCCTAAATTGTAATCTTCTTGGCTCATTTTTTATATCATAATTTTGCTTTAAGATAACTTCTTCAAATTTTTCTCTATCTTCAGGATGCACTAAATTTAAGAACATTTTAGGAGGCCATTTTTTAATCTCTTCTTCAGAAAATCCGATTTGTTTGGCTAAACTTTTATTTAAGTATTTAATTCTATCATCTTGAATAATAGCTATTCCTATAAATGATTGTTCTGTAATGGTTCGAAATTTTTCTTCTGATTCTTTTAATTCTTGCTCTAACCGAAATTTATCTGTAATATCTATGACTGTTCCTTCAATTTTTAAAGGTTTGTTATGTTTATTATTAATAATATGAGCATTTATTTGAACAATTATCTCTTTTCCATATCTAGTTTTTGCATATTCAGTATAATTCCTTATTTTCTTATTTTCAATAATTTTTTCCAGAAATTTTTTTTTATTTTTTACAAAATTCCAAATATTAAACTTTTCTTTCTTTAAATTATATTCTTTATTAATTTCAAAAATTTTACAAAAACGAGGATTATAATCAATTAAATTTCCCTCTAAATCTATTTTAAAAAATCCTGAATCTAGATATTGTAAAATATTTTTATATCTTCGTTCTGATTCCTGAATTTTCCTTTCTATTTTTTTTTGATAAGTTAAATCTCTTAAGACACTTATAATTTTATAATTTCCATTTATTTTTACAAAATTACCTTTTGCTGCAAGATATCTATATGTTCCATTTTTATGTTTAACTCGACATTCACATGAAATATTTTTCTCCTTTTTTTCAAATGAAAGTTCTTTTTTCTTCCTAACAAAATTAACATCATTAGGATAAATTAATTGAAATATATTTTTACCAATCAATTCGATTATTTCATCCTTACTCATAGGTTTATGTAACCCATTCGCAATAATTATATTAATATATTGATCCTTGCCATTTTTTTCAATATACTTTAAAACTACGGGTAAAATTATTTTTGCCGGAAAAGCTCTAGTCTTATCAGGTATAATCAATGAAATTTTATGAGACTTTTTTATAAGCTTTGATAACGGTGGAGAGGAAATAGGTTTTTCAAGAGAATTAATTATACTCTCTTCTAATATCCTTATC
>CAZVTX010000132.1:0-9157 GCA_964629395.1 uncultured archaeon | reverse complement strand
TAATTTAACATGCATCATCTCTCAATTAGAAAGCGTTCTGAATTATTTTTTATTTCATTGTTATTTATCATTTTCATAATTATTTCTTTAATTTTAACTTCAAATATCTTTATTAATCAAAAAACGAGAAATGTACAAAAATATTCTATTAATACATCCTCTGATTGTGAATCTGATATTTTAGCTTTTTGGCAGAGAGAAATGGGACGTGTAAATGCCACTGATTTGAATATTAAATTCGGAGATGATATTAAGTTACCCTATAAAAATCCTTATACGGGAAAAGAATATACATTTCAGGGAAAAGAAATATGGTTTGACTCTCCGAATTGGGTTGGAGCTTCCCCTTCTATAATAACTTTACATGGTTATCTTTTATTTCCTAAAAATCTTGAATCCAGTAATCCGGGTTGCTTATGTATGCATGGATTAAATGGAAATGCAAATCAATCATTTAATTTAGCATATCAATATCTTGAGAAAGGTTTTGTAGTATTAACTTATGATCATCCCGGGCATGGAAAATCGGAAGGATCTCAACCAAGACCATCAAACTTTTACGGAGGAGATGTTTTCAATGAATCTTCTCATAATTATTTAACTATATGCGGTGCAATTCAAGGATTAAGAGTTTTAGAGAATTTATCTTATGTGGATAATTCTAAGATTTTTGTAACTGGAAGTTCATATGGGGCATTAAATACAATGTGGTTAGCAAGCATAGCAGGAGAAAGAATTGCAGGTGCAGTTCCTTATATTGCTATTGGTGATTTAAAAAAAGTTTTAAAATATCCCGATAAGCTTCTATTTTGGGTCTGGAATAAAACGCCGCAAGAAATTCCCGATTCTTTTTGGGAAAAACAAGCTCATTGGTTTGATCCTATTTATTATCTTTCCTCTCCAAAGCTGCCTCCTATTTTATGGCAAATCGGAACTAATGATGAATTTTTTCCTTATGAGAGTATTAATGCTACTTATTTGACGGCAAAAAATAATAATGCTTTTATTCAAATTTATCCGAATGGACATCATGGCTTTCCCGGATATGAAAATACTACAAAATTTTTCATAGATTATGTATTAAAAAATGGTTCAAGACCTCCATCAATTATCCCTAAAATATATAATAAAAAAATGGGATTTATGGGAACAACATTAAAGGTGGAAGTATCAATAAATTCTGAAGAGAAAATTAAGTCCGTAAAAGTTGTATATAGATATTTGGATATTATCGGGTCAATTTGGGAGAGTAAAGAACTTAATAAAAATGATAAAGATGTCTGGACAGGAGAGATTGGCCCAGGTATCCTCAATTCCCGTGTTGCATATTATTTTATTGCCGTACTTGACGGATCGAGAAACATATGGTTCAGCTCAATAATTTATACACCTGGTATGTTTTTAAGCTTTTATACAATTCTGTTTTATGCGATTTTGTTTTCTTTTATAGCCCTTCCCGTGATCTTTATTATAATGAGGCGATACAGATTTAAAGTGTTGCAGATTCCTGAGAAAAAGCAGAAAGATGCTAAAAAATTTTTTAAAATTGAAATGACTTTACTAACAATTACAAATATCATATTTTTTCTATCTTTAATCCTTCCTTGGGTAGTATTTGAAAGCGGTCCTGTAATATGGACGCATATATATGTATTTAACAATCTATATACATGGACACTTATTTTTGGAGCACTTTCGGGTTATTTAACCATATTATTTTTTATAGGTTGGATATTAACATCCCAATTAAGTTATCACAGACCAATGTTGGCGGGATTATTGAAAATCTGGTATCCAATTTTTATATTTATTATATTTGGTATTTATTATAACATAACCTTTAGTTCAGATCCTAATTCACCGGCATTTAATTTCGGATTAGTATATCCTGGAGCTGGATTATACATTATGTTATTCTCATCAATCGCATTTTTCGTAATCGGCATCTGGAAACGAAAATATCAAACAAAACTTCGCTTAAGAATTCCAAAAACCAAATGGTATAATATTGATCGCTGGTTTAGAATAAGAATAGAAGAATTAGATTCATTAAATCGCAAAAAATCAAAAAAAGATAAGGTACCAGAGAGGAATATTGATGAAGAATAAAAAATTTATATTCTCCTTATTTATCATTTTATTTATAATATTCTTTATTATTTTAACAAATTTAATTTTCTATGATACTACAAAATTACATGACGACAATAGAAATGAAATTACTATTGAGCAAAATGCTTCAGATAGTTTTAATATTATAAATTTTTGGCATAATGAATTAAAAAGAGTAAATAATACAAATCTTAGATTAGAAATAGGTAAAAATAGCTCTTTAGATTATACAGATCCATATACTGAAAAAGAATATCATTTTATTGCACAAGAAGTTGCATTTGAATCGCCTAATTGGGTTGGAGCACTTCCATCTACACTCCATATCCACGGTTATCTACTCTATCCTGAAAACCTAAAAAATAAGAACCCTGGAGCCTTATGTTTACATGGTTTAAATGGTAATGCAAACCAATCTTTTCCTCTTGCATATAATTTATTAAAGAAAGGTGTTGTAGTATTAACTTTTTCATTTCCCGGACATGGAAAATCTGAAGGACCTAAACCATCTCACAAAAACTTCTATTATGAGGGTAAATTCAATGAGTCATCTTTTTTTTATTTATCAATTTGTAGTGCAATTCAGGCTTTAAGAGCTTTAGAAAATTTCACCATTGTTGATAATTCTAAAATAATAGTCATCGGAGGCTCATTCGGCGGGTTAAATGCACTCTGGCTCACGGGAATCTGCGGTGAAAGAATAATCGGAACCCATGTTTTAGGTGCATTAGGTGATTTTAATGCAGCTATAGAGGATCCTACTAAATTAATTTTTTGGGTTTTAAATAAATCTCCTCCAGATGTTCCTAATGATTGGTGGAATCATGAACTACCAAAAATAGACCCAATGTATTATTTAGAATTTGGAAATATACCTCCAATTTTATTTTCTATAGGAACCAATGATGAGTTTTTCTATTATAAACAGATAAATGGGACTTATGATGTAGTAAATAATACGGAAAAATTTATCCAATTATATCCTAATGAACATCATGGCTTTCCGAAATGGGAGAATAATTCGGAATTTTTTATCAATTATGTTATATTTAACGGTTCAAGACCGCCGCAAATAGATGTGCAAAAACATAAAAAGGAGTATAATATTTTTGGTAATATTTTAAAAATTAGCGTTGGTATAAATTCTGAAATTAAAATAAAATCAGTTTTAGTCTGCTATAAATATTTGGATATAATAGGAATGCCATGGAATCGTGCAGAGCTTAAAAAGAATAAAGAAAATGAAAGATGGGAGGGTGAAATTTCGCCATCCTTTATATCATCTAAAGTAGATTATTATATAATCGTGAATTTAGAAGGCGAAGAAAACGTATGGTTTAGTTCCAAAATTTATACTGCAGGAGTAATAATCAGTAATTTCACCATTCCTTTTTGGCTACTTTTTATTGCATTTATTTCGATTCCTTCCTTTTTAATAATCCGTAAACGTTATTACTCCGAAATAAAAAATAACGATTTGGGTCCAAACATAAGGAATGCTAAGAAATACTTTATAATTGAGTTAATTGCACTCGGTATAATTGAATTCTGCTTTTACATTTCATTTATTCTACCATGGGTTATATTAGAAAGCGGAAATATCGTTTGGACTCACATATATTTTTTTAATAATATTTATACATGGGAACGATATTTTGGATTCGTCTCATATTTTCTTACATTTGCTTTTATTATTGGCTGGATAATATATTCACAATTAAGCTTAAAAAAGCCAATATTAGCGGGAATTATTAAAATTATGTATCCAATATTTACATTTTGCGTATTCGGATTCTATATTGCCCGCTTAAATGGATCATCAGTGCAGTCATCTGCTCAATTATTCGGAACTGGATATCCTGGATTAGGGATGTATTTAATGCTATTCAGTTCCTTAAGCACAATAATTCTCGGAATTTGGAAAAAGATTTATAAAAGAAAACTTAATATCCCAAATTCCACCGCTATTAAAAACAATCATAAGATATAATAATGTCTTTCTCTTATACCTATTTCTTAATAGGATGCGTGAAATAGAAAGTACTTCCTTTTCCATAAACGCTATTAAACCATATTTTTCCGCCTAATTGTTTTACCAAATGCTTTGTCAATGCAAGTCCTAAACCTGCACCTTGAATATTATGCGTCTTTCGATCTTCTACCCGACCGAATTCTCTGAATATTATTGGAAAGTCCTTCTTTTTGATACCAATTCCGGAATCTTCAATGGCGAAAAGCCAATAATTTTTCTTTTTTTCGACGGATAACTTTACATAACCTTTTTCTGTGTATTTGATAGCATTACTAATTAAATTTATTAATATCTCTTTTAACCGCATCTCATCCGTAAATATAGTTGCTCCTTTATAATCATATTTTAAGATAAATTCCAAATTCTTTTCAAGTACAAGCGGTCTAACTAATGAACATACCTCATCAATTATTTTATCTAAATCTTCTTTTTCTTTTTTTATTAAAATTTTACCTGCTTCGATTTTTGTAAGATCTAAGAGATTATTAATTAAATTAAGTAAAAGTTGTCCGGAACTATGAATATCATTTAAAAAATCACGTTGTTCATCATTTAGCTTCCCTATACTTTCTTCAAGTAATAAATCGGAAAAACCTATTATTGAATTGAGTGGTGTTCTTAATTCATGAGAAACACTCGCAAGAAATTTAGTTTTATATTCAATAGCATTTTGTAATTTCTCTAAGAGTTTATCTTTCTTTTTTTCAAATTCAATTCGTTCCGTAATATCTGTAAGGATTGATATAACAATTAAATTATCCTCTATACGCAATATATTAGATGCTATATTGGTATATAAATAATTTCCATCTTTAGTGATAATCTTTATATCAACAGAATTAGGATGGGATAAATCGAAAATATCATCTTCATAGTGTTGCTTTAAAATATTAATAAAATCTGGATGAATAATATGAAATATATTAAGATTTATTAATTCTTCAAGGTTGTATTCTAACATTTCTTCTGCTTTTTTATTGGAATTTAAAATATTTCCTTTTGTATCAAGAATAAGAAAAGCTACGGGTGCATTTTCTATTAATGCATCAATTTTAAGATATAAATTTTGAATATTCTTATATTCTATTTCACATGCTCTAAAATCCGTAATGTCCAATATAAAAAATTGGAAAATCTTGTCATCCTCTATATCTAAAATATTTATTTTTATACGCACAAATCTTTCGGAATGATCTTTTGTATATCCAATTACATCAAGATTTTTTCCTATATAATTTTCTAAAATTTTGTTTTTTTCAAAAACATGCGAAATATCCGGGAATATTTCCGAAATATTCCATTCAGATGTTAAATCTTTTTCATTATATTTGAACATCTTTAAAAATTCTTTATTAAAATCCCTTATTATTCCGTTATTATCTGTTAAAACAATCCCATACGGTGCATTATCAAAAATACTTCTATATTTTTTTTCTGAATTAATTAATTCTTCCCTTATTTTAATTCTCTCATAGGCTTCCTCTATAAATTCAGAAATTAAAGGGACTTCATTAGGATATTGCAAAAAAGCTAAAGCACCTTTATTAAAAGCTTCGATAATATCTTCTGCTGTGCATTTTTCTGAAATTATTATAGTCTCAATATTTTTATTCATTCTTTTTATATCGCTTAAAATTTCAAAACAATTTAAATTTTGAAAATTTTTATCTAAAATTAAGGTACATCTTTTTTTTTTCGGTAAAATCTCCTTAAATTTATTTACAGAATCAATTAAGGTTAAATCTAAGGGCTCTGATTTAAACATATCATCAAAAATCCCTTTTATTTCCTTATTATCCGTTACAACAACGAGCTCTTTCCTCATGGTTTAAATAAAGATCCTTGGTTCTGGATAATTAGTCTAAAAATTTTTATATAAATTTTAGTTTTAAAATCAAATTTCATTTTAAATTTATGAATTTTTAATAAAATTAGATCTTCAAATAATTTAATTTCAATAAAATATTTGATATAAAAAAATATTATAATGGAATGATGCCACTTTTTATTATGATGATTGGGATACCGGGAAGCGGGAAATCAAGATGGATTGAGGAAAACATTAATAAAGATGATTTCGTCATCGTAAGCACTGATAAAATACGAAAGGAGATTACTGGAAAAGTATCGGATATTTCACAAGATGATAATGTTTGGAAAATAGCTAAACAAAGAATAAAAGAGGCGTTATCGAACGGAAAAAATGCCATTCTTGATGCAACTAATGTCAACAGAAAAAAGAGATTAGAGTTTATAGAAGGACTTCCACCTTGTAAATTAATTGCAAAAATAATTGATGTGGACCCTAAAATTGCAAAAAAAAGGATTTTAAATGATATTGCAGAAAGGGTGGATCGATCTCATGTTCCTTTAGATGTGGTAGATTTAAAATATAAAGAATTTTTAAATGAATCGCGTCCTGAACAATTAAAAGAAGATGGATTTATTATTATTTCTAAAATTTCAGATATTTATCAATTATGATCGATCATAATCGCCAAAAACGGGCATTATGATCCAAAACGATAAGACAATATTTTAATCATCACGAAATACGTCATCCAAAAAGATGAGAAATGACTAATCTAGTCAAAAACAATAACTTATTTTTACAATTTTTTCGTAATATCATAACAAAAATCGAAGAAATAGGATTATCTTTTATTTTAGAAAAAACTTTTATTATTTGAGGAGGTTTTTACTATGGATGGGAATAATTTTACCGCAGAGTTGAGGGAAAAAGCCGAACAGAATTTTGAAAATATAAAAGAGGCAATTAAGGGTCTTTATGAAATATTAAATATCACCTTAACTGCTAAAGAGGATGAGTTTTATTATAAAGCGGGTTTAGATAATCTTACTGGTTTATATCAGAATTTATTGGAGCTTTTATTAAATGATTATGGTGCCCGACACTTTATGAAGAAACTCCGCAATAATGAGGTAGATTTAGATATCGTTCTAAATAACCTCCTCAAACAAAGTTAGGGAGTAAACCATAGTTTATTCTTTTTTCTTTATTAATTTTTTGCTATTTTAACACCTTATTAGTTTCTATATACCAGAGGTATAAATCTAGCTCATCATTATTTAAATTACATCTTTCAGCTAATTTTTGAAGTATAGATTCAATTTTAAGATAATTTGTCTTATTCATTGATTTAGGTTTATTTATTAGTTTATATTTTACTAAAATATCTACAATATGGAAATCTACGATGGCTAAATTTTTAAATCCTATATTTCTTAAAAAATGGCTTGCTTCCTTCAATCCCAGCCCTTTAATATTTTTTGCTAACCAATTTCGTAGTTCAAATTCATTTTTATAATTATAAATTTTATCAATAACCTTTTTTTTTAATTTTCGGGCATAAACAATAAATTCTGCTCTTTTATTAGGAAATCGATATCCTAAGGATTTTAATTTTTCTGCAAGTTTTTCTTGGCTTAAATTAATAAAATTATTTCCCATCTTTTTTTGAACTTCAATACATTTTTCAGCACTACAATTAGCCGTAAGGATACAAAAACAAAGCTCCGAAAAAATTGCATCCTCTCCTTTTTTTATTATAGAACTAAATTCATTAATTCTCTTTTTTATAACTTGAGAAATTTCTTGATTTTTCAGCTTTTCAATTTGGCTTATTAGTTCTTCCATATTTTTAATAAAAACTTTTTGCTCTTGATTTAATGAGTGATAAAAAGGAGATTTTTATAAATTTGCCAATTTAAAATAATTCTCGAGTTTATTTTTAAAATTATCAAAATGAGAACAGTCCCCGCTCCATTTCTTTAGTTCTTCAGGAGTATATGATTCTTCAAACATTTTTCCTATAATTTTACAGAAATTTTCAACTTTTTTATCTTTAATATCAATTGGTGCCCGGCAAACTACTAATGCATGGTTATTACAGCATGTATGTATTATAAATTTATATTCATTCATTGTAAAAGATTCAATTCCTTCACCGGAAATCTCTTTGCTAAATGTTTTAATTGCTGAAAGGAATCCGCCTAACAATGACTCATTAATGCAATCTTCTTTACAATATTCTACAATCGGGATACCATCCTTAGTGAATATCCAAACTTCCTGAATAATAGAAGGCATAATTGTTAATTTCCTGATATTATCGATTTATAAGTTTTATAACTTAAGAATATAATATAAAAAACAAATAGTCCTCCAAAAATATAAACGATCCCCGTCATAAACATGATGAATTCATTCATTTCGAGAATTATAAACATTATATTTAATATATATCCCATCAGAAAAATGATGACTAATATTTGGAGATGGAGCCATTTTTTAGCGATTTTACCGCCGGGAAAAAGTTCCTTTATTTTTGAAATTATTATTAAGCTAAATAGAAAAAAAATAATTCCTCCTATTGAGAATATAATATTCATTATTGTAATCAAATTCATTATTTATAAAAACCCCATTTAAATAACAATACTTAATTAAGATATTAACGAATAAAATATATAATTTCTGTTAATGAAAAATAAGAATGAGGATGAAGAATTTGACAAAAATTAAGAGCAAAGTTTTAGTTTTAGGATCATTAGCATTTGATTACATAATGGGATTTGAGGAAAACATATGTAATGCGGTATCAATAGATAAAGAAAGTGGAGAATATCAAAGCACTATTACAGCGAGCCATAGAGTTCAGCATTTTGGTGGAACTGCCGGTAATATTGCATATAACTTGGGATTATTAAATATAGGGCGAGTAAGCCTCGTAGGTGCTGTTGGAAAAGATTTTGATTCACTTGGTTATAGAGACCATATTGAACGATTTGAAAATATAGATTTAGGTCTTGAAATTTATGATGATATGTTTACAGCAGCATGCTATATTGTGAATGATATTAAGGCAAATCAAATGATCATATTTCATGGAGGTGCTCTTGATAAATGTAAGGACATTAATCTTAAGAAAAAGATTGGAGACCCTAATGAATTTATATATGCAATTAATTCTACTCAAAGTGTTGATGCTA
>CAZVTX010000131.1:0-9189 GCA_964629395.1 uncultured archaeon | reverse complement strand
AATATATCGGCCCGAATTTCACTGGTTTCGGAACTGGCGATTCTTAAGCCTGTTTTTGAGACTAACGCAGTTCCTTCTAAATCGGTACCGCTTTCTAATTTCTCTAATTTTCTCATTAATTCATCTAATATTTCTTGAGGAATTGTTATTTCTTGACTGCTTTCCATTTTACTTCACTAATTATATATTAGTGTTTATTAATTTAAATCTTTTTTAAACTCCAAAATATCTGTAATTTCAGTAATGGAATAGAAAGTGTTTATTAAAATTTTATTATGACTAATGACCGAAAAATTACTAATTATTTAAGAGATTAACATGATATCATTTTTTAATCAGAACTTTTGCAATGTTGTTCAAACCATTTTTCAATTAGTTGGATCTTATCTTTATACTCATAATCATCATTAGTGGTTGATATTTTCTCCATGAAATCTACTTTTTCATCATCATTTGCTATGATATGATAACCATTTTTTGAAAGGATTATTTCAGTTGAAAAATAAGCTAATCTTTTATTTCCATCACTAAGTGGATGAAGATTTGACATATCATAAATGTATCGAGCAATTTTTTCCATAAAACTTAACTCTCTATAGGGTAAACCATACTTTAAACGGTCTAATATCCCTTTAATCTTAAAATCATCCATATCGTTGACATTTCTTAGATCTGGGTATTGTTTTTTTAGGATTTTAAAAAGTTTTTTTAAGTAATCTAATGAGGGATACCAAGCTTCATTCATTTATTCTTCTCCTAATCTATATAATACAATGTGATTCTTTTTTAAAATCTTTCTTATCAATGGTAGGTCTTTGAAAAATTCACTATCTTCGTCTTCTTTAAACATTGATTTTAATTCATCAATAGATAATAGTGGTTTTATTTTTCCTTTTTCTATTTTTTTAACATTTTTGACTTTAATTGTTTTTCCTGGAACTTCAAGAACATCTCCAAAAATGGTTACAGTATCATAAATATTTAATGAATTGATTTCATCTCGAAATTTATCTTTCCCAAATTCACAAGCAACTTCAATTCCAGTAGGGAGTTTTAACCATAATTTTGTTTTATCCTTAAAATCTTTAAATCCTATGTATTTACCCGAGAGTGATGAAATTTCGGGTCTTTTTTCTTTTTTAATCCAATCATTGATTCGTTTATTTAATTTTTCATCAAAAGAGACATTTAATTCACTTTTACTAAAATCTTCTTTCAGATCATTGAAAGTAATTCTTAAATAATTATTTTTAATTGGCCCTAATTTATTTAGTGTTTCTAATAATGATAATCTGTTATCTATTTTTGGATAATTCTTTTTTAAAAATTTGTATGTACCATTTGATAAATTTAATAAAAGTGCTTTCGTATCTTTAATTACTTCTTTATGAGGATCCTTCATATTTAGCGGTATATAATAAGGATCTGGATTTTGTTTTAAACCTAAGGCAAAACTACCTTCTCTAATTCTATTTATTACATATAATTGAAATTGGCTCTCAGGAAAGTTTGAAGAAATATGATTTCTGAATTTAGCTACTTTAGTGAATAGTATATTAAAATATTTTAAATATTTAATTAGCAAAAGAACTCTTGCGGTTTTATTTTTGACACCTTCTCCTTCTATATGTATCCAGAAAATCTTTTCTTCCATATCTTTCTTCTTTTATAAAATTAAAATATTAAATTCAATATTTAATCCTTTAAAATAATATATTAATTTATATTATAATATTTAATCTATTCATAAATTTTGATAGAGTCTTATATTTTTCTAATTTTGAATTGAAGAATAAATTGAATATTAATAATTCCTAATAATATAACTTCTTAATTCTTTTAAAATAACGGGATCACCAATTTTTACTTCGACATTTTTATCCTCTTTTTTAACTATAACAATTCCTTTAGTGCCAAATGTTCCTATTATTTTAGAAAATGGTGGCTCTAATTTCCTACCTACAATCTTTTTTGCACCTTCTGCACTTTGAGCTAATCCTTCACATAAAACACCTTGTGTATGATCAGGATTTTTAACTCTACCTTTTTTAATTTTATACTTATAAAATATAGGAGGTTCTTCGAGAATGTCTAATAATTCTGCAGACCCTAAAATTCTAAGTGTTGTTGGAGGAAGATCTAATCTACTGATAAGCATAGTCAATCTCTTTTTCCTTATCAATACCTTCTCATTTAACCATAATATTGCATGAAATCCATTATCCTTATTTGAAGCATTTTTTTGGATTTTTTTACCATCTTTTTCATAAAAAGGATAAATATTGCCAGCAGTCGTAAACATACCAATTGTTATATGAACTTGCATTCCGAATTTAGTTTCGGCTTTAAATAATTTGTTGTTATTAACAAATACATGAATTAAATCGCAATATTCAAAAGCACTTGGACTATCCGTTGCATAACATCCACGATATACCTTTTTAACATCAATATTCTTTATATTAACTCCAACCCGATCTCCTGCTTTAGCCGAATTTACATCTTCATGGAACATCTGAATACTTTTAACCCGTCCTTTTTCATTTACCGGGAGTATTTCTATATTCTGGTTGAGTTTAATTTTACCGCTAATTATTGTTCCCGTTATTACAGCCCCCCGTCCCTTAATCGGAAAATGATGATCAATCGGAATTATCAATGGCCCCTCATAATCCCTTTTAAGTTCTAAATTCGAGATAACATCTAAAATTCCTTTTTTCAATTCATCAAAACCTATTCTCTCTTTTGCTGATACGGGAAATATCGGAATATTTGAACCAAAAGAGGTAGTACTGAAAAAATATCTTGTTTTTTCAATTTCTTTTTGAATATCTCCTTTAAATAAATCTAATTTATTTAAAATAACTATTAAATTTTTAATACCGAGAGATTCCATCATTATTAAATGTTCTCCTGTCTGAACTTGAGGTCCTTTATTAATATCAATGACTAACATAGCACAATCAATTATTTCTACGGATGAAGCACTTATTTTTATAAGATCTGCATGTCCGGGGCCATCTATTAAGGTTATAATATAGTCGCCTAAAGTTAAACTTGTAAAACCTAAATCTATGGTAATTCCTCTCTCTTTACTTTGAGGATGTGCATCTATGCCCGCTGTTGAGATATGCTCACTTAAAACAGCAGCTATCGCCGTCTTTCCCGAATCTATATGACCAAATAAACCTATATGAACAGGAATCTTTTCGGATTTTTTCATCATTATGAATAATAATTCTTCAAAAATTAATCTTACAAAAATTTAATTAAAAGCAATTTAATCTTTAAAATAATAATATTAATTAATTTCAAATTAGTTTCCTAAAATGCCAAATCAGTGTCCTTATTGTCATAGTCCGGTCAAAGAAAGTGACCATTTTTGTATATATTGCGGAAAACCATTGCTTACGGACTTACCGGATCCTAAAAATAAAAAGGATAAAAATAAGAAAAAATCTGAAGAAAAAAATGATGATAATAAAGTAATTGAACATCCAGAATTGGAATCTCTTGAAGAATCTGAATTAGAGAAAAATAAACTTAAAAATAAAAAGAAAGAGAAAGATAAAAAGGAAGAAGATCTAATCGAATATGAGATTAAACCGCTTTCAGAAAATGTTAAAGAACAAATTCAATTATATGTAGAACGGAAAAAAATTAAAGAAAAAATGAAAATTTTAGATAAAAAATTAGCTGAGCTTCAAAAATCTATTAATCCAACAGAATTTGAATTGAATCTCGATTATAAGGATAAAATTTTAAAAAAAATTGAAGCTGTAAAGACTATCGCCAAAGAACTTAAAGAAAAAGATGCACAAATCAAAACCAAACTCGAGAGTCCCTTTATAGTTAAAAAATTAACAAATGAAATAAATAAAAAGATATATCAACTTAAAAACCTTTCAAAAGAATTTAAACTTAAAAAAATAAGAGATCCTAATGTTTTCAAAAAACTAAAAGAAAAATATAAGAGTGAAAAAATCGATTTAGAAGTTGAAAGGCAGTCAATATTAAGCTCAATGGAAATGTGGGCAGGCGAATTAAAAGCAAAAAGGGATGAAATCGCAACCGAACGTAGATATAATAAAGCTCGTTATGCTGCAAAAGAAATATCCGAAGATGAATTCAAGGAAATTGATAAAAAATTTGAAAAAGAAATTAAAGAAATAGAATTAACAATTGAAACAATTCAAGAACTTTCTAAATGTTAAAATCATAAATTTTAATAAAATTTTAAAAAAATCTAATATTAAATTGGTTGATAGAAATGAGGAAAAAAATGGTTGCAATCATTTTACTATTAATCGCAATTTCTCTATTAACTATTGGAATTATTCAAGAACAATATACCTTAATAAATACTTTTTATAAACAAATGAGCAGATATTCTTGATTTTAAATACTGAATTAATTAATCTAAGTATTTTCCTTTCTTGCTTAAGCGAGAATCATCTAAAAATCCTTTTTTCATATATAGTTTTTCTTCATGTTTCCGTACTTTATTTACCTGTTTATAATGTGCTTTACATAGAAAAATTCTGTGCTGCTTATTTTCTTTAATCTTTAAACCCGTTTTATCCGTAAATTTTTTCCATTTATTTTCCGAGAGTGATCTAATAGCTATTTCATTACATCCGTTTACGGAACACTTTCTTTGTTTACTCCCCGCACCAATTAATTCACTTTTTTCTCGAAGTTCTTTTGGTAATTTCATATTGAATCCTTCTAAAAATTTTATTATTATTAAGAATTAAATTATTTAAGTAATTAATTTCTTAAATTTCTTTTTAAAATGAATTATTCTCAGCTAATTTTTAATGAAGAGCATATAAAATCGAAATTAAAACCTTTTGATTCTCCCGAACGGATATCAATTTCCGATGAATATTTCACGCCTTCAGCCGTGCTTTTTTCAATAATCCCCTATGATAATAAACCTTTTGATTTGGTTTTGATAAAAAGAACGGATAAGGGAACACGCCATCGCGGTGAAATGTCCTTTCCTGGCGGTCAAAAAGACCCTAAAGATAAAAATCTTATAGAAACAGCATTAAGAGAATGTGAAGAAGAAATTGGAGTACCGCGTTCGGAAATCAAAATATTGGGTGCATTAAACGATTTCCCAACTTTAACAAAATATATCATAACACCCATAGTAGGATATTTTCATAATGAGATTAAACTTATAAAACAAGAACAAGAGGTTCGGGAAATTTTAAAAATTCCGATAACTTTTTTCATAGAAAAAAAGAATTTTCGGGAGCAAGCAATTGATATCGGAGAAAAAAAGTTTCCCATTTTCTATTTTAATTATAAAGCAAATGGTAAAAAGTATACCATATGGGGTGCTACGGCATATATGATTGCCACTTTTTTATATACTGTTTATGGAATTAGCCTTTCAAACCTTAATATTAAACGTTTTACTAAAGATGAAATTAAACCGCTAAAAAATTATATAGAATTAAGAAAAAAAATATTAGAGAGTAATAAATGATTGAAAATAATATTAACGTCTCTTTTAATGAAAACTTCATTAAAAATCGATTAATTCCTTTTGAATCTCAAGAACGTATTAAATTAGATGATGATTGTTTCGTTAAATCTGCTATATTATTCTTAATTATTGATAACGGCGAAAAACCGTATGATTTAGTCCTTATTAGGCGAACTAAACGGGAGAATGATAAACATTCCGGAGAAATGTCTTTTCCCGGAGGAAAATTCGATCCTAAATTTGATAAAACTTTAAAAGATACCGCATTAAGAGAATGTGAAGAAGAAGTTGGAATTCCTAAAGAAAAAATAAATATTCTCGGATCTTTTGATGACCACATTACTCCAAAAGGCTTTATCATCACACCAATTGTAGGATATATTCCGAATGGAATAACTATGAAGAAGCAAAAAGAAGAAGTACAAGAAATTGTAAAAATTCCGATATCTTTTTTCCTTGATAAAAAAAATTATCGTGAACGAACATATAAATTAAAAAATGATATTATTGCTGTTGGAAAATTTATTTATCGCACTTCCAATAATCAAAAATACGTCATTTTTGGTGCAACTTCCCATCTCATAACTCATTTTATACAAATGGTCTATGGAATTAGACTTATGGCTGAGGGTGCAAGGCGGCTGACTTGCAAGGATATTCATGATAAAATCGCTAAAAGAGATTTTTAAAATTTAAGAATCGAAAATTTCATTATTAATTGATAAATTAATATAATATAATCGGAAAAGATTTAGTTAAGTATGGCCCTTGACGGTCGGGGTGGTCCCCGACACCGGGCTTCAGACCCGGTTACCCTGCGGAGGGGTAGGGGTTCGATTCCCCTCGAGGGCCGCCAATTAAATTCTAAATTCTGTGAGATTAACGATGGATATAAAAAATATCATAAATTTTTTTAAAAATAGTGTCATCCCAGAAAATATGCTAAATAGAGGACAAATCGTCCTCGATAATTTTTTAAAACCGATTAAACTATTATTTGAGCAAAAAGCAGTCCCGAAGGAACCTTGGAGCGATGAACAGATTGAATTTTTATTGCAAATTTTATCCAATATGGATACGGATAAAGATAATAATGCGGCTAGGGTTGGAGAACGAGAAGCTCGAATTGCATCGCCATTACAATTAAAAACTTCGGGAGGCTTTTGCCATGGTGTAGGTCGAAGCGGATTTCTTACAGCCCCTCAACCTAAAGCACCTGGAGCTTCTATAATGTATGAAATTTCTAACTATTTAGCTAAAAATTTCTTTAAAAATTTTGGTTTACCTAATATTAAAAAGGCAATTGTTGTTCCTTTCTGTACGGGGATGTCGTTAGCACTATGTTTAAGTGCATTAAAACCAAATTGGAATGATTCAAATTTAATTAATAAAAGAACAGTCATACTTCCGCAATTAGACCATAAATCAATTCTGAAAGCTCTGGATCTCGCAGGAACTAGAGCAAAAATTGTGAAGGGAAAGATATTTAATGATGCTGTTAGAATTCCAATTGAAGATATAAAAAAAAGCTGGAATAAGGATTGTTTTGCTATTATATCAACAACAAGCTTTTTTCCTCCCCGAGAGCATGATAATATTAAAGAAATAAGCAAATTTGCCAAAGATAAAAATTTAGTTCATATTGTTATTAATGCTTATGGGGTTCAAAGTTCTGAATGGATGAGTTTAATCAGATCGGCAATAGATGCGGGTAGAGTGGATGCAATTATCCAATCAACGGATAAAAATTTTTTAACTCCTATAGGTGGAGCAGTAATATCATCTCCGCATAAAGAAATTATTAATAAAATTAGTCAAGCATACGCTGGAAGGGCTTCAGCAACTCCAATTGTTAATTTTCTTATATCTATGCTTTCCTTGGGCATAAATGGCTATAAAAAACTAATGGCGGAGCAAAAAGAGAATCGACATTTATTAGAAGAAAAAATGAAAGATTTTGCAAAGAAAATCGGTGAGAGGATATTGAATATTTTTAATCCTGTGGCTGTTGCAATGTCCTTGAAAAGCTTAAGATCTGAACAATTAACCGCATTAGGGGGTGCATTATATAATTTAAGAGTAACCGGACCCCGTGTATATGATCCAAATCAAAACGCCTTCGGTACATGTTGCGAAAATTATCACACCCCCTATATCGTAATGAATGCTGCAATCGGCTCTAAAAAAGAAGATATTTTAAAAGCGGTCGAAAGGTTAGAAAAATCATATTATCAAATTATCGAAAAATAAGATTCTAAAACTATCTAACAAAAAAGAATTAAAAATTATAAATGTTATATTAGAATTAAAAAAATAAATTGAAACTTTTTATTCTCAATTATGTAAATAGGTAGATTATATGGAAAACCGACTCTTACAGCAGTTTGAAAATGTTATACAATCACAATGGCTATCGCAACAAATAACAGAACCATATGATAAATTAACTCCAAGAGAATTATTTGAATTAGCATATCATACGTGTAATAGTGTAGGAACTAGAGCCGTTCAGGTAAAATTATCGCAGGATGATAAAAGCGGCGGCTCTCGAGCTCTTTTATATTCAAAAGATAAAAAGTTTATCCTTATCGAAGCTCTTCCCGATTTCCTAAAGATTACTATTTATTTCAATGAAAATAGTAATGCTGAAGAACTACCTACAATAAGCCAAAGATTGAAAGAAAGAAAATCTAAATTTGTAAATAAGGAAAAGGATCTAAAGGGACAAATCCTTAAAACAATTCTGGTCGAAAGAAAGCTTGATGAGTGTGCAAACTTAGTAATGCTAAAAGATATTAACCGAAAAATTTATTTTGCAATTGGAGACGCAAGAGAAAGCGCTGCTGTTGTACCGATGTTTATGGAAGCGGAAGGCTCAAATCTTGTCCAACTCGCTCTAAATAAATGGATGGCTACTGCACAAAGATTACCGCAAGAGGAAACTTTTCCCGAAAATTCGGTTCCCGGATTGCTTAAAAATTTAATGCAAATTAAAAAATGGACATTAAGCTTAATATCTTCAAAATTAGATAAATAAATTATATTTTATTTTATAGAATTTCTCTAAAAAATTGAAAACATAAGTAGTATTTAAGAAAAAAATAATTCCTCTAAAATACCGGAATTAAAAAAATTTTTATTCATTTATATATTAAATCATAATAAATACATTGAATCTTTAAAAGCATAAAAAGGTCCATTAGCTTAGCCTGGTTACAGCGCCGGTCTTATAAGGCCATACAGACGAACAAAAATTTTCCTAAATCGTCTGTAAAGCATAAAAACCGGAGAGCCTCCTTATTTTTGGGCGGCCGGGAAATCGGGGGTTCGAATCCCCCATGGACCAATTATTCTTAATCATTTCTATAAAAGTCATATTAGTAATTAAAATAGAACTTCAAATAAACAATAGATAAACGTTAAATAATTAAAAAATCAATAATAAATATTAAAATCTATAAAATAAATAAATTTATATATAAAATTTGCTAATGTTATATTGAGTCGGTCGCAAATGCGATCAATATGAAGGGATGTGGCAAATGCCACTTACCTTCTTATTTAAAATTTTTTTATCATAATTGTTCTATCTATTAGGAAATAATTTTATTCCACTACCAAAAATATTTCCATGCTCATTTTTATCAAATTTTCTTTCTATTATCTTAAAATATTTTAAATAGTTTTTT
>CAZVTX010000130.1:0-9290 GCA_964629395.1 uncultured archaeon | reverse complement strand
AAATGGATATTGAAGATAATATATCCTCTATTCCCGGAAATAAATATTGGACAATCTCAAATTCTTCATTTTTCAATTTAAATAATATATATATCTGGTTTGGAGCTGCTTTAAATTTAACCGGAAATACATTTCCGATTGCATTAACATCATCCACTGCAAATTATCCCAATCAGCCGATTATGGCGGGTTTTGTTTATAATAATTCTAATAGGGGTCAGGTTTTTTTATGCGGTGATAGTGAATGGTTATGGAATGCAAATTCTTCATATGGAGGGATTCATTATGGAAATAATTCTAAATTAGTTATGAAAATATTAGATTGGTTTTATGATTCTAATTTAAGTAAAGCTATTGAAAATGGGTTTAAAATTTATACCGATTATGATTTAATAACAATTCCTAAAAATTCTAATTTTACTCTTAATCTTACATGTTCAATAAATGTAAATATTACCGCAATGATAAATGGAGGGAATATTTTTCCACAATCATATAAAAATATTTCAGGTTTAACAACCTGGACTGTAAATATTAGCAATAATGGATACATAAGATTCTCGATTACAAATAATAAATATAATTTTAATATTTCTAGATATATATTATTTTATGCAGGAAATTTTACCAAAAAAGCATTATTTATCCAGACAAATTATTCAAGAACCATTAATACTGCCCCTGATGGATTATTTAAATTTTCTTATAAGTTTTTTAAGAAGAACTATAGCGTTTATGCTTCAAATAAAGTTTTAAATTATTCTAAATATGATTGCATTGTAATTAGTAATCCCTTAAGAAAATTCAATATAAATAATATTAAAAAGATAATTTGGGCTGAAGAAAATCGTACAAGGATTATTTTTATTAATTGTCCCTTTTCTTCTTTAAATAGCAGTGCAGATATGCCTAAAGCATTAAGATTAGGCGTCGGTAATAATGAAGATATTAGATTTAAAGCCTTAGATGTTCCGATAAATAATATAACCAATTATTTCGGGTTCAATTTCTCCTATAGAATATTATACGATCCTACATATAACGAAAATAATATGGGATATTCCCCTAAAATTATAGGAGTAAATTATACATTTTATAATATTAGCTGTTTTCTTACTTCTACTATTGATATTTCCGAAAATTTTTCAAAAGAATTAATCGGTTATAATGGTTCATGGGCAGAAGATTCATCATTAATAGGAATTATTGATAATCAAAAGGATAATCATGATTCAAATAATACATGTGTTTTAGCTTATTCTAAAACTATTTTAGGTGCGGGTATTTTAAATTATTTTATTAACGATAAGTTCAATATAAATGATTATTTCATCGAATTTTTATTTAATTGGATAAATTCCGGAAATTTTAGCATGAAATATAGATTATACGCAAATATAAGCAGTGTCTCATTTAAAGATACTCATTTCAAACTAATTTCTATAGAAAATATTAAGGACAACTCAGGTAATCCGCTACCTAATGGAACTCTTTTAACTATAAGACATACTTTAGGAATAATAATTTCACCTAACGATGCATCATCTTCAATAGAAGGATTCCAAATAAAAATAATAAACGGAAAAATTAATATTACAATTAATTCCGTAAGTGATAACGGTTATTTTGAGTTAAGCGCATATGAGGCAGAAAATTATTTTGTTATTTTAAGTGCTCATTTAAATTTTTCAAGTAAACCCTATCTTTATCCGATTGAAAATGATCCTAGTCCCGAAGGAAATTTTACGCTTAAATGGAAGGCTCATAAAGATGCAAAAATATATTATATATATCGAAGCAATAAAGAAATTTTGAATATTACGGGGTTAAAATATATTGCAAATGTAAACTCAACCAGCTACAATGAAAGTTTGAATATCTTTGGAACTTTTTATTATGTTATAGTTGCCAGCGATAATATAAAAAATACTACAATATCCAACTGTGTATCATTAACAATTCATCCGGTTTTAAATGTTATTTCTCCGAATCCTTGTTATGATGGAATGGTTAATTTAACATGGAAATCTTTAATTGGAGCCGATAAATATTATATATTTCGCCGTAATTCATTTATTACCGAGCAAAATCTCCATGATGCTAATACAATATTATTAGGAGTTGTAAATGAAACGTATTTTACCGATACAAATGTTGAACAGGGAAAAGAACATTTTTATGTTATTATTGGAACAAATGGGTCGAAAAATTCAACAATATCAAATTGCATGAGTGTATCCATAAGAATTATCCCCTCTGCACCTATATTTGATAATTATTATTTAATTTTCGAAAGATCTAATATTAGAATTGAATGGGCTCCCGTAAAATATGCAATGGGTTATAAAATATATATTAGTAAAGATAAAGATTTCTTATGCACTGAAAAATATTTTCTAACTTATTCCGAAATAAATCATGTTAATATTGAAAACCTTGAGGATGGAATTTATTATATAAGAATAATTTCTTTTGGAAATTACGGAAATAGTGCTCCATCCGAGATTTTAACGATTAATATAATAATTACCGAGCAATACAATAATAATGATTATAGTCTCATAATTTATATTGTATTTATAATAAATACCCTCCTTATAATCATTATTTTAGCATATTATCACAAAAAGTTCTATATAGATCGAATATAAATTTTTAAAAACATAGAAAAATAAAAAATAATATAAATACATAAAAATTTCTATTTTTAAAATAATGGACGGGACTCATAAAGAGAAAGAAAATCTTTTAAAATTAGTTAAACAAGCAATAGAACTTCTCTGTGAGAAGAATATTTCGGATGTGGTGATTCTCTCTTCCTATAAAATAAGCTCTGTTTTGAAAGAACATTATGGCGCAGATATTAAAGTAGATAGAATTGGAAGAATTTTAAGTAATATCGCAAAAAGGAACCAATTGAAGAGGTTAAATACCAATATTCCGAAATATAAATTAAAAATCTCTAAAGTTGCAAGTTTAAAATTTTTCTGAATATTCAACATCTTATAAAGAATTGGAGAAATCTTTATTTATAGGTAGAATCTTCTTTATTTCTTAGAAAAAAATGAAATCATTTTGAGTAATATAAAAATGAAATTATCTTTAATTGAAAAGGGAAAAGAACTTATCTTAAAAGAAGATTATGATGAAGCCCTAAATTATTTTAAAAATTTAGAGCAAACACATAAAGACGATCCATTACTTTCAAACTATATGGGAATTGTGTATTTCCTGAAAAAGGATTATAAAAACGCTGCAGATTATTTTAAAAAGGCAATAGAGCAAGATCCCGAAAATTGGTATCCATATCAAAAATTAGGACAAATTTGCGCTATAAAAAATATTGATTCTTGTGCAATTAAATATTTTACTGAAACAATTGAAAGAGATCCAGGAAATTTATTCTCATTGTTAAATTTAGCTTTAATTTTCCAAAAATTGGATGAAGATTTATCTGCTGAGTTAATAAATACCGCACTTCATATAGATCCAACTAATATTATAGGTAATTATTTATTGGGTACTATATATCTAAAAAAAAATGATCTTAAAGCAGCTGAAGGTTTTTTTAATAATATTCTCATTAAAGATTCAAAATATTATTGGGCATTATATAAATTAGCGGTAATAAATTTTAAAAATAAGAAATATAAAAAAGCAATTGAATATTTAATTAATGCACTGGAGATACGTAAAAAACCTTCTTTATATAATCTCTTAGGTATAATTTATTTAAATAAATATAAAATTCAGGATGCCATTAATTCATTTAAAGATGCCATAAAACTAAATCCGAAAAATGCTTCTTCATGGATCAACCTTGCAGATGCCTATCTCAGGGGAAATAGAATTGAATCATCAAAAATCTGCCTCCGAGAAGCCTTGGATGTAGCAAATACAAAATTACAAAAATTTATCATCTGGACAAATTTAGGAAATTGCTATGATAGATTAGAACAGGAGGATTTTAGCTTATACTGTTTTAATAGAGCAAAAGAATTAATTTCCGATGATATTGAAAAAGATTTAGAAGATTTTGAGGAATCAGAATTAATAATGGAAATTTTACATGATATAAATAAAAAAATTGATACGTTAAACAATAAAGGGATTAAAGAATCTAAACCAGAAATAATATTAAAAGAAAAGATTATTGAAACCTGAATAAAAAATAATTAAGAGAGATTTCTAATTTCTTTAATTATTTCCTGAAGATTTTTAGACAAATCGCTCAATTTGGTAATTGTATTTTTAATTAAACTTAAATCATTACCGATAGTTTCAATTTTATTTAAAATCTCAGTTCCAAGAGAAATATTTGATTCATTTATTTCATTCTTTATAGAATCAACCATTTCATTTATTCCTGAAGTTATATCTCCGATTGATTTTGAGGATTGATTAATGATTTCTTGGAAATTATTTTTCGATTGTTTTATTTGTTCTATTTTATTATTTAATTCATTTGGAATACCATGTAATCCTTCAATTGCATCATTTATTCCTTTTTCTACAATAGATTTCGATTCATTTAAAATTTCTTCACTCTTAACCGAGATTTCATCAGCAAGACTTTTTTGGGCATTTATACGCTTGTTTAAATATTCGGAAATATCTTTTTGGAAGTCATCCGTAATTTCTTCTAGATTTCTCTCAAACCAATTTTTTACTTTAGAGAAACCAAGAGATAATGCTTCTTTCATTTGAGAAAGTGTATTTTTTAAATATTCAGAGCCTTTTATTGAACCTTCACTGACTTCTTTTGACCAAGTGCCTAATTGGGATTTAAATGTTGACATAAAAGTATCTTGAAATGCTTTAATTCCTTCTTCAAAACCGTTTATGAGCGGTGTAATATGAGGAAATTCATCCGCCTCTTGTCCTTCTTGAGCTTCTTCTGACATCGGAATTTCTTGAAGATCTTGCGGGGCAACCTCGGTCATTTCATTTAATTCTTTTATTAAGATCGGACTTTTCTTTTGGGAATCTTCTACAAATTTTTTAACCCACTTAAAGAAATCGAGGGTTTTGGGAACTTCAACTTCATACGCTACTTTATGATAATCACTGGCTACACCTTTAGAGGGATCATCCAGACGATATATTTCAAAACCTAAATTACCATCCTTACCCATTAGCGAATGATCAAATACAATACCAAAACCATAAGGAGTTTGCTCTTTTTGGTAAAATAACTGATTTTTTTTATCCTGATCGCTGAAAAAAAGACCCCAATTCGGATGACTATGATACCAGCCTACTGCATAAAGGCCTTTTGAGGCATATTCTTCATCTATTCTCGCGAAAGCAGCATAATCTTCCGGAGAAAATCCAACTTCTACTCTGCTTCCATGCGTAACGGGAATCGCATTTTCAACAACAACTATATCCTTTTTTTTATCATAATATCCCATGCAAATGCCCATTACTTCTACACTATTTTCCATAGCATCACTAGCAAATCTTAATACATGAGTAATCATATTTCTAAAAGCAGCCATTTTAATGAATATTTTCGATTTTTTAGAAGTAATTCTCTCATCCTTTTTTATTGATGATTCTTCAGACATTTTTAATTACCTCCTGATTGTTGTAATTTATTTTCTAAATCATTAATTTTCTTTTTTATTGAATCTTTAGAATTTTGTAAGATTAAGAGTGCAGCATCAAAATCATCTGCGCTTTCTTTTAATTTTTTATTTAATTCTCCGGTTTCTTTGCTAAATGATTCTAATTTTTCCGTAATTTTTGTTATTATATTTTTTTGAGAATCCTTAATCGTATTAATAATAGGTTCTTTCATTCCATTAACGGTATTTTGAAGTTCATTCAAGGAATCTTGCTGAGTTTTGAGATTATTATTTAATTCTTCTTCTCTCCCAATAACTTCTTGTAATGAATCAATAATTTTATGAAAACTTTCGGTTAATTGTTTAATCGAACTTTCGATAATTTGATTAAGTAATTCAGTTAATTGTTTTGAAATCTCATCTTTTAAATTTTCAAATAATCCTTTAATTCTCTCTTGATCTTTATCAAAAGATTCTAATATATCATCGATATAAGCATCTAGATCATATAATTTATTAGTTATAACACTTTTAACCGTACTCTGAATCTCATTCATCCCCAAACTTATATTATCCTTTAATGCCACCAGATCATTTCTAATAGTTAAATTATTATCAACTATCCTTTTTATTAAATCCTGGCTCCATGAATTAAAAAACCGAACAATAGGATTTAGAGAGATCCTAATAAATTCATTTAAACTGGCTTGAAATGCCTCTATTATTGTATTTAACTCTAATTCAGGTTGCTTTGCCATTATTTGACTCTGTCCTGGAATCATAATATCTCCAAAAAGATCGGGTGTCTCATTTAATTCTAGAATTGGAGGTTCTTTTGAATGGATACTATTAATTAATTCCATTAATTTTATATAAAATTCAACACTATCCGGTGGTTCTACAATAGTTTTAACTTCATGATAATCTGATAATGGCCCCTTTGAAGGATCATCTAATCTAAAAGTTCTAAAACCTAAATCACCCGGATTTTCTAAATAGGTGTGATCAAAAACAATTCCAATAGCAGAGGGATTTGGCGTTTGCCAACCTAATTGGTTTTTAATATCCGTTGATGAGAAGAAAATTTTTAATCCGGGATGACTATGAGCCCATCCTACGCTAAATAATGGAGGATCTCGTTCTGCATATTCCGCATCCACGTAGGAAAATGAGACATAATCCTCAGGTTTAAAAGCAACTTCAATGGAACCGCCATGTGAAATAGGAACATAATCTTCAACAATCACATCCCTAACTCCACGACTATCGGGTTCACCTTCAAGTCTACCGATTAAAATTCCCATGACTTCCTTAAATTGCCGATGATCTCTTGCTTTATTCCCAAATCTAAGAACATGAACCAGCATTTTATAATAAGCTTCAGGTTTAATCCTAACTATTTTATCGTCTTTAAAATTTGATTGCCTTACTGTCAACCTAATTCACTTTTATGATTTAGTTTTAGTATTAGTTAATTTTAGAAATATATATAATTTAAATAATTCTAATTTTAAAAATATGAATTTAGAATATTGAATTTGCTAAAATTTTAAATTCTCATTGATTTTGCTCGTTGTATTCTAATATTAAAGGTTTATTCAGAAAATAATTATTTATATACACTTTAAAATCCGAGATAATTTCTTGCGGATCTTCAATAGTTTGAATCTCCCAAGGGATCTTATAATTATCGGTCATCATATTATAATATTTATCTCCTTGAAGGCGAAATACCGAAAAACCGTATTGATCGGGTTGCAAATAAATATCGGGAGCAAAAATTAATGCAATATACTTAGGATTTTTTTCTTGAAATAAGATTTGATTTTTCGTGTCTCTTGCCGTAAATTTTATACCCTTATTCGAAGATCTATACCATCCGATTACACGATTCATAGATCCTCTCTCTTCTTCTTGTTCGTCTAAAGATTTCCAAATCTCTATGAAATTTTTATCGAAATCAAAATTATCACGATTAATATGTAGAACAGGAATAATATTCCTTATTACCCTTATATTATCCATGATATAACCCATTAAAAAGCCATAAACAATTTCTCTTTTTGAAATATCCTTAGTAGACCAAAACCTAAAAATATGTAGAACCATATTTAAAAAAGCAGAAGCAGAAATTTGAGCAAGTTCTTCATCTTTTATAGTCATTTTTTAAACCTCATTAATTCCTTTAATTAAAGGTTCGCGATTTTTCCTTCTTTCTTCAATTTCAATTGCTAAGTCGATAAGATCTTCTATTAAAACATCTTTAGAAAATCTATAATTAATTTCTTCAGTTTGGCTGATAATATCTGACAAAATGAAATTATCTTTAAATTTATAAGCAGCAATACCGTTTCCTATTGATAATTCTTCATAATCAAAAATTAAGAAAAAACAATTACGCTCTATACCTAATTGAAATAATAAATGATTCTTTTTATCAAAATAAGTGGGCTCTAAACCGTTATAAAGAGAATTTCTGCCCCAACCTATTACATATTCGGGAAACTCATCATCATAATATTCCCGGTTCAATTTTTCTATAAAAGTAAAAATTAAATCAAAATCATTCTCAAAAAGAATATAGTAATCCTTAAAAGATTGAATAGGTACAAATTCGGTGACGTATATCTCATCATCTTCATAACCTATAAAAAGCCCATACGCAAATCTATGTTCCGATTTTGACGTAAAAGAATTTGAATATTGCTGAAAATACATTAAACTTTTAATGTATGCATAAGGCGATAAAATGATCTTTTTAGGTAATTCCGTCATTTTACGTCAACTTATTATTTTTCATGTGCATGGGGTAAAGGTTTCCCGCAATAAGGGCAATATTTCCAATTTAAGTCCTTACCGCAATAAGGGCAAAATAAATCCCTTTCTACTGTTGTTGATACGGATGATGTACTTACCTGAGTTTCCGACTCTGCCTCCAAAGTACTCACCTCAGGACTTTCAGCACTGGGAATTGATGGAAGAGTTCTCGTAGTTTTTACCGTCTTTACTTCTACAGCCGCTTTCTTTTCAGTTGATACTTTAGATCCTGCAGATTCTGCTTCAGCTGCTTTTTTAGCCTTTAACTTTGCTTGAAATAATGCCCTCTTTTCCTCTTCAGAAAGTGCCTTTGAAGACTCAACTTCTTCTTTTACCCAACCTTGAGCTTTAGGACGTTTTAATTGACTCTCATCGACTTTTTCTAATTCTACTTTTTTAGTCTCTTCTAATGGAGCAACAACCTTCTTTTTGTCCTTATTAGTAAGAGCTTGTTTTACAAGTGCCTGGGTAGTTTTCATAATTCCATAAGGATTAATATTAGGGATCGTAACTGTGCGAAGAACATATCCAACTATAATATTTTGATTTGGTGCTCCGCTTTCTGTAATATCTTCATCTTTAAATACATATGAATCAATTATATCCCGCCCTTTTAGTATTCTGGCAGCCCATTTACCGTTTATTAATCCTAATTGTAATCTAAAAGAGGTTCCGGAAATACCTAATTGTGAAGTTAGGGGCTCAAAATTTAATTCTGGTGACATTTTAAACAAATTGTTATTTTTTGATTTACTTTAAGTTGTAATTATATATAAAAATTGAATAACCCTAATTAAAAATCTTTTCAAAAAATAATTTATTTTAAGTATGGAATTTTAAAAAATATCTGGCTAATTTTATAAAGGAAGGATCAATTATAAAATAGCAGTTTTTTTTATTCTT
>CAZVTX010000129.1:0-9293 GCA_964629395.1 uncultured archaeon | reverse complement strand
ATTATTTTTTGATTTAACTAAGTTGAGTGCAATCTTTAAAAAAAGTGTTACGAGGAGCAATCCGATAACAATAAATAAAACAAATAATACAATCATTACAATCGGCGATAAACTAAAGATTGCACTATATCCGCTAGGCATACCATAAATCTGAAAAATCATCTAATCACTTTCTAAATTATTTTATATTTATATAGAAAAATAGAATTCACTATTTTATAAAAATGATAAATAATCCTTTTTTATAAATTCAAAAAAAAAGGAAACAAATTATGTCGGTTAAGATCTTCACCTGATTCTTCAATTAATTATTTTTATTTTTACTTTCAATTACCTCCCTCTCCAAATAATATAGTTTCTTTTAAGAATAACCCTATTCCTCTAAAATAAAACAAAAAAAAAAGAATCACATCTCCTCTTAGTGATTTCAGAAAATTGTCGGACTGCACCTATTTTATTTTAATGTTTTATTTATAAGTTATGATGCCGTTTAATTCAGGTTTTAAAGTTTATAAAAAATTGAGATGTTTTGACATTATTTCGAGTGGAAATGATACTTTAGATGAACTTCTGTGTGGCGGCTTTCATAAGGATTTGATATATCTGCTATACGGAGATAGAGATAAAACTACAGAAATTTTGCTAAGGACTGCAGTTATGGTTCAGAGGCCACTTTGTGATGGTGGATTAGGAGATGGAATTAAGATCGCTTATATAGACGGAAATAACGGTTTTAAACCTTATTTCGTAGGCAAACTTGCGGCCTCGAACAATCTATCCCCACGCAAAGTCTTAGAGAACATTCTAATTGCCCGTGCCTTTACCTGGGATCAAATGATTGAAATATTGGAAACTAAACTCGTAAAACAAGAGCTCATCAAAGTCGTCTTAATTTCAGATATAACACGGTTATTTCCTGCTTATGAAAAGAGTTATTTTGAGGATCTTCTTAGAGCTATACATGGGATCAAGCAAATCTTGGAAAAAAGTTCTCCGCTGATAATTATAACTGCTCCTATGAATAAATATTCCCTATACAAACCCAAGGGCGGACTTATTCTTTCACATTTTGGGAGTGTATTGGTATTGGTAAGGGATTCCGATCGTTATACGGAATATCACTTAATCCAACATCCTTACTTGCCTGAAAAACGGATCCTCAGTTGGAAAGCAATAAACAAAAAGGGAATCCGCTCTATGTATGCTCAGAGTACGGGGATTGACTATTGGCTTTAATCTAAATCATTCCGGATTTCTGCAGCATAACTTTTGTAATCGCTTCAAAGATTTCTTCTACATTTTCACCCGTTTTCGCCGAGCATTCTGCAAACCCTAAGAACCCCTTTTCTTTTGCTATATTATAGGCATAATCCTGGTCAACTGACCTTTTATGTTCTAAGTCCGCTTTACCACCAACTAATATTAACGGCACATTTGTAAAGTTTGGATCTGTATTCAATACTTCCAGCCAATTATCTAAATTTTTTATACTGGTAAAACGGGTAATGTCATACATAAAAATGCCTCCAGAAGCACCACGCAAATAGCTTGGAAGTAAAAACCTAAATCTATCTTCTCCCGCAAAATCCCAAATCTGTAATTTTACTTCGATATTATCTACTAAAAGCTTCTTAAGGTGAAAATCGACTCCTACGGTTAATCTGGTATCCGGGGCAAAGATTCCCGTCAGATATTTCTGCACGAGAGTTGTTTTTCCAACACCACCATCACCAAATATAACCAATTTAAATAATGCTTGTTCCATTTGCAAAGTGAACCCCAAAGAGCATAATTATTAATAGTTATATATTATCGGATCTCAATATGTTTAAATCTTCGAATTATAATTTATAATTTTTAATTCGTTTTCCGGATTTTTATACTTTTCTTTCTTAATAAATCGAAAAATGAACATAGAGTCATTTTTTATATTTCTGGTGCACTTATCAAACAAAGTATTAGAGGTGTTGCAATGGGAAGAACAATACCATCTTTTAGGCCTGCATTAGAGAAGGAGATTGAAAGCTGGAAAGACTTCAAAAGGGCTCTAAGGCTAGAGGATCAGAAAGCTTTCGATAGACTAATGGACTATGCCAGAATTCATGCTGATGCCGGCAGCATGAGTGCCCGTCCACTACTTTCTGAGGTTTTATTTTTATCTTTTGCCATAGAATTACAAAAAAAGATAGAACATTTGGAGAGTGAAGTATTGTTCTTAAGAAAGCAAATAGAAGGTTTATTACAAAAATAATTTCAGAAAAGTGGCTAATTATAAGAAATTTGAGGGTTGGTTACTGGATGTCTCTGTAGGTAGGGAAGGACTATTTTTATGGGTCAAAAATGCAGAAAACAATCAAGTTTTAAAGCTTAAACAGCTATTCTTCCCGGAGTTCTTTGCCGTTCCCCGTAAGCAGGTTCAAACGGATTTCTATTTGCTAAAAAAGATCTTAGAATCGCATCGAAATGTTGAGAAAGTTAGGATTTGTAAAAAATATGTAAATTTGGAAGATTCTAATAAAACCCCAATATTCGGGGTATCGGTTAAATACCCTACGGTTTTTAAATCCACAATCAAAGATATAGATGCTCTAAACTTGTTTATACTATATAATACGGATTTACCAATCTCTCAAATGTATTTTTATGAAAATGATTTATTTCCCGTGGCATTTTGCTCTTTTGCAATTTCGCTTAGGAAGAACAAAAAAGGTGAAAAAAATGCCAAAGTTTTGTCCGTCAAACTCGAGGATGATAATAAAAAACTATTCTATGCCCTCCCCCCATTAAAAGCAGTTTGGCTTAATGCAAAGGTATACCAAAGCGGGATTCGCCCCTATTATAATGACCCACTTGCCTATATCGAAGTTGGAGTTATAGAAAATGATAAATTCGGCATACCACGTGCCGATGGCAAAATAAGGCGTAATATTACGATTGATGAAGCCGATGAAGCCGAAACCCTCAAAAAATTGAGTAATGTTATCGAAAGATTAGACCCTGATATTATACTAACGGAGAATGGGGACGAATTCTTGCTCACTTATCTTGCTGCCCGGGCGTCATTTAACGGTATTTCAAAAGATCTTTACCTTTCACGTGACAAATCGCCTTTAAAAAATAATATTTTTAAATTATCTAATGGTTCGGATCATTATTTTTCTTACGGTATTATTAGAAGACGTTCAAAAACTCATGTATATCTCACGGGACGTCTACATCTCGATACTGCTTCTTATGGTAGCCTCCATTTCACCGATGGTAATATCCCCGGATTAATTGAAGTTGCGCGGATTTCCCGCGTTCCGCTGCAACGATTATGTAGAGTGACAATTGGTGGAGCATTACAATCAATTCAATTCTATAATGCATATAAGCTCGATCACCTTGTCCCTCCTTTTAAAAAGAATCCGGAATCTTTTAAAACGGCAGTGGACTTGCTTAAAAGCGATAGGGGGGGATTAATTTTTGAACCGGTAATCGGCATTTTTGATCAAGTAGTAGAACTTGATTTTTCTTCAATGTATCCTTCCCTTATGGCGAAATATAATATCTCATCGGAAACAATAAATTGTGAATGTTGCAAGGATGATGGTACGGGGATAAAAGTTCCCGGACTTAATTTTCATATCTGTACCAAGCGCGAGGGTATCATATCAAAATCGATTTCCTTACCATTAACTAAAAGGCTCAAGTATAAAGAATATAATAAGCAACACAATGACTTAAGATATAGATTTGTCGATGCCGCATTAAAATGGGTACTTGTTGTAAGCTTTGGTTATTTAGGTTTTAAAAATGCCCGTTTTGGTAAGATTGAAGCTCACCAAACGGTTTGTGCATTTGCCCGCGAGTTCTTGCTCCGTGCTACCGAAATTGCACGAGAATACGACTGTAGAATCATCCATGGAATTGTGGATTCACTATGGTTAAAAGATGAACTCAACAGAAATCCCGGGGAATTTGATAGAGTCACGAAGGAGATTGCCCATCGAATCTCTGAAGAAACAAGAATCCCGATGGATTGGAGCGGACACTATAATTTTATCGTATTTCTCCCTTCAAAAGCTTCGGAAAATGTTCCAACGCTAAATCATTATTGGGGAATAAAAACTAATGGTGAAATCAAAGTAAGAGGGATTGAATTAAGGCGACGTGATATGCCGAAGATCGTAAAGAACGCTCAGAAGGACTTCATTAACGTATTTAAAGATGTTAAATCTGTTAAAGCATTTATGGAGAAAATTCCTCAAGCAAAAAAGATTCTACGAAATTATGTTAAAAAAATTGAGAAAGGACTTGTCAAAACTCAAGATCTATCCATTAGACAATGCATTTCTCGTCGACCCGAACATTATCTCGTGAATTCTTATCAAGCTGTTGCAGCGAGACAATTAGAGCGTTCAGGCATAGTGGCATCACCGGGAAAAAACGTTAATTACATCATATTAAACGCAAAGGCAGATCCTAAATTTCCCGAAAGAAAAGTAATTCTAACCGAATTATATAACCCCAAAAAGCATCGTTATGATAAGGAGAAATATATAGAACTTTTAGTGAAAGCTTTTGAAAATCTATTTCCTTTTAAGATATCCGATTTAAAAAAATATTATAATTCAAGAAAAAATAACGCATGTTATCAAAAAAAAATATTTGATTTTTATTAGAGATAATTGGTATCTTGAATATAATTGATTCAAATTATTTGAATAATATTTTTTCGATCTTTTGTTAATATTCAAGTTTGTTTCAATACGACTTAATAGCATATCACTTTAATATCACATTTTTATGAATTAGAAAATCAGCACACTGATCGGATTTATTTTTTTAATATTTCATTTTTCAATTATGAGTAAATCAATTTCTTATTACGATTGGGAATTAGTATTTAATAAGCCAAGGGAAATTAAGAAAGTTGAAAAACCAATCGTAAACAAAAAAAAGCGTGTTAATTCAATTGGTCTTGATCGAAATATATTTAAGAAATATTTAGAAGTATGGATAAAAAAGAATCTATAAGTTTTTCACGATTATTTTTATATTCCTCCACTTAATTTTGCATTTTACAGATTTTTATCAATTTCTCTCCCTTTTTTTACAAAATAATTGTGCTCTTTATAATAATCATACATATCCTCTACTGCTTCTTTAAAAGATTTTTGCGGACTATATCCTAATTCACGCTCAGCTTTTTCGTAAGAATAAAAGTTAGGAACGGAACCCGCTTTAATCATTGCTCTACTTAAAACACACGGCTTTTTGAAAAGTTTGGAATATAATTCTGACATCGTTGCGCCAAACATCGCAATCTTTTTAGGGAATATGAAAAATTTATCCTTAATTTTTTTATCAGGTTCCTTTCTTTGAAGTACTTTCGCAATAATTTTTGCCATTTCTTTCTGATAGAGATTATCTTCCTTTTTACCTGTTATAATATATCGTTCGCCTTTTTTACCTTTTTTCATAGCAAGAATATGTCCTCTAACAACGTCATCCACATGGAGCAATGGCAAACCTCCTTTTAAAACACCCGGCATTTTATTATTGTATATTCTAATTAAATATAAGCCATTTCCGATAAATACATCATAAGGACCAAAAAATGTGCCCGGAAGCACGGATATAATATCTAAATCATATTTTTTAACGTAAAAATTTACCAATTCCTGCGCTGCAAGCTTGGAATCGTGATATCCTATTCCTATTTTTTTCCACCATTTCTTGGGAGCCGTATTATTGTGAACTGCTTCGACAAATTCGAGAGCCTCATCGGATGAACTAAACGTATGAAGCTTTATTTTACTCGTATATGGGTTACAATCCTCAAGATTTCCAATTGAACCCAATGGATACGGAATTCCCAGAGTATTTACGGTACTCGTATAACAAATTCTTTCAATGCTTTCAGAATTTTTAGCAACCTCAAGTAAATTTCTCGTACCTTCCACATTAACGAGCCATTGAATTTTCTTAGCCCGAGGCTCAAAAGACGTATTTCCTACGGTATGAAAAATGAGATTAACATCATTACACGCTTCTTTTAAAGATTCCTGATTTAAAATATTTCCCGGAAACATATCTAATCCGGATAATCCTTCTAAGGCTTGCGTTGATGTTCCTTCTAAATAAAAGATTCTGATGTTTTCAGACGCAATATTCTCTTTCTCTATGAGAAATCGAACAATATTAGCTCCTAAAAAGCCGGTGCCACCCGTTATTAATATTTTTTTTTCTTTTAACTCAATGGTCATTTTAAATCATCGATATATTATTTTAAAAATTCTAAATATTATGAGATCGAAACATATTAAAATAGATTTTGAAATTATGAAAGAGAAATAATAAATTTTGCTTCAAAATTTTATTTAAAATAACCTAAATATTCTGGCTGTAATTCTCTCATTTCATTAAACATTGCTTCTGCTTTTTCAAAGCTCCCTACGTTCGGGTCAATTGCAAGTGCTGTAATAGCGAGTTCTTTTGACTTTTGTAGAATAGCCTCAACGCAAACATCTTGGACAGATGCTTCAATTCTTAGGATAGCAGCAATATTTTTCGGTAGCTTTCCTATTTTTACTCCGTGTACTCCATCAGCATCAACCCTTACCGAGACTTCAACAATTAAATCTTGTGGTAAATTTTCAATTATTCCATCATTCGGGATATTGACAGCAGTCTCATAAGCATTTTGATCCTCGATAATTTCCTCTATGATAGGAATAGCTCTTTCGCCGGTTGGAGTGTTGGGTAATAATCCTTTTCTTGTATACCTCCCTTTTTTTAGCCTTCTATAATATCTTGTAACACGATCATATATTGCCTTACCTCCTTGGTCAGCTCTTTCAATCCAATCAATCATATCCTGGGTTTCAGTGAATTCCTCACCGAATTGAAGATATTCGCCAAGATGGTTATCGCCAACATAAGGAAACCAACCAAATCGTTTGTATACTTCAAAAGTAAGCGTAGAGAATTCAAACCTATCCTCATGCTTTTTAAAATAATCCATTGCGCGTTTATTAAATTCCGGCATTAAATCTTCTCCAGTCTTTAAATTCTTAAGTCCGATTAAAAATGCAAAATGGTTAAGACCTGCAGCGTGCATCCTAATACTTGAATGAATTTCTTTAAGCCTCTTTACCTTTTCTTTTATATCTAATGATTCAAGATTATCATTATAAAATTTATCATAAAACATTCTCGGAATGTGTTTGTCCATAAAGCCAATTTGATGGCATAATCCGATAAATTTTAGATTTTCAACACTTCTTTTAATAGCTAAGCAAACTCTTGCCATAGGATTTGAAAAATTAATGAAAAAAGCGTTAGGACAAATTTTTTCGGCATCTTTTACAATCTCTATAATGGAAGGAATAATTCTAAATGCATGAAAAGAGCCCCCTGGCCCGCCGCATTCACCTAATATTTGTGTGGAACCATGCTTTCGAGGGATTTCATAATCCTGCCACCATAGTTTAAACCTATCTCCAATCTCTATAGATGATATAATAAAATCTGCATCTTTAAACGCTTTTTTTCTATCAATAGTTCTTTCAATATTATATTTATTGCCGAATTTTTCATTTTCCTTTAAAACAAGCTCGTATATCATCTCCAGTTTTTCGCCATCGATATCATGTAATACAATTGTAGAACCATCTAATTTTTTACTTAAAAATAAATCTGTAAACATGGAAGGACCGAAGGATGTGCTCCCCGCTCCTACTAATACAATTCTTTTATTTGCCATATCTTTAACATCTTTTAAAATTGAATTTATAATAAATAGAATAAAGATTCTATAAATTTAAAGAATTATTAGCAATCAATAGAATTTCGAAAAATCGAATAAAAACATATTTTTTTAGATTGCCTCTTATTTCCAATTTTAATAAAAAATTTCGTAAAATTAAATTTAAAATTGTTCTATTTTTTCCTAATTTAGATATCAATGATAATTAATTTGAGAAGTGATTATTATGCCTAAATTTATGACTCAAGCTATAAAAGACGAAATTTTAGAAAAATTAAGCCTAGAGAACAGGTATAAATTTTTAAATACAACCTTAGCGACGATAGTTAGTCCTAAAGAAATGGAATTTTTGAAAGAAGTCGAAAATTTTTGCGTTAATTATGAGAAAGAAAACGGAATTACGCATGGACCAGATGAAGACATCTATGAATGGTATAAAGATTTTGCCAAAGCGGGATATATAACGAGGGCGCATAAATTTGAATGTATTGATTTGAACTATGAGCCATGGGGATTGTCTGCAGAATTAATGAGAGCATTAGCTTTATGTTTTTTTGACCCACAATTATTAATGATGTTCGGAGCATCCATTCTCGGAATTAATCCTATTGAGGCTCACCATGAAAATATTCCCGTACGATTGGAGGCATTAAAGGATATTGTCACTGGGGATAAACCATCTTGCATTTTAATTACGGAGCCTGAGAGAGGCTCTGATGCCGTCCATCAATTAAGCACATGCGAAAAACAAGAAGATGGTAGCTTTATCCTTAATGGTGAAAAGATTTTTAATACTAATGCGCCGAGAGCAAAATGGGCTGTTGCTTATGCTACTGCAGAACAGAATAAGGGGGATAAAATGGCACAATTTTTAATCAATACATCATGGGAGGGTTGGAATTGTGAGCGTGTATTCATTCCATGGGCTCCAAAATTATACATTGGTCATGAGAATCTCATTAATCTCAGAGTTCCCTCAGAATATGTATTAGGAGATGTAGGAAAAGGAAGAGATCATCTTTTTGAAGGATTAGTCGTTGAGAGAATAATGATTGCAACACAGAATATTTGCGAATGCTTCAATAGTCTCGCTCATGCAACAATTTATTCCAATTTAAGAAAGCAATTTGAGAAACCAATTATTAAATTTCAAGGTGTTGGCCTTTTATTAGCCGAATTATTTGCCAGAACAACTACCTTATTTTATGGATTACTAAAGTTTTGCAATGATTATGATGCGATTGTTGAAAAATATGGGAGCCCTCATAAAATTCCCCCAGGAATCAGTAAAGCGTTAGTTCCCACTGCAAGTTGCTTTAAATATACATGTGCAGATTTATCTAAAACAATTTGCTATGAAGCGGCTAATCTAATGGGTGGTGCAGGGCTATGTGATAATACGTTAATGCATGATTTAGTAAATATTTCGAGAATACAGGAGATTGTCGGTGGTTCTCGCCAGATACAACTATACATTATATCTAACGCGCTTACTTCAATTTTCAAAACGATGTAAAACTAATTACATCTATTTCTTTTT
>CAZVTX010000128.1:0-9304 GCA_964629395.1 uncultured archaeon | reverse complement strand
ATACAAATTGGATTAAAGATCCATTTTGCGGGGAAATTGAAGGTGAATATATTTGGGGTCGCGGTGCTGTTGATTGCAAGAATATGGTAATTGCAGAAATGATGGCTGCAATTCTATTAAAAAGGGAAGGATTCCAGCCTAAAGGTGATATAATTTTAGCTTTTACTGCAGATGAAGAAGCTGGGGGAGAGAAAGGTGTTGGTTTTTTAGTAAAAAATTATTTTGATAAAATAAATGCGGACTATGCGATAAATGAAGGCGGAGGATTATTAATTCCTCTGGGAAAAAATCCTAATAATTATATTGTTCAGACAGGCGAAAAAGGTGTTTTTTGGACTAAAATTCGTATAAAAGGAAAAGGCGGGCATGGTTCTATGCCGATTAAGAATTCCGATAATGCAATTTATAAAACCAGTATAATAATTAAAAAAATTTTAAACTATAAATATCCAATTATTTTTTCAGATCCCGTAAATGAAACTATTGAAGCAATCTCATTACCTAAAATCGCAAAAATCTTACTAAAATCGAAGCATTTAATAAGGCCGTTAATTAATTTCGCACAAAAAATAACTAAAATTCCGCTTTCTAGCATAATTTTTCCTTTAATTATGGATATTATAAATCCAACTGTTATTAAAGCAGGAGAAAAAGTTAATGTAATACCGCAATATTCAGAGATTTTATTAGATTGTCGACTATTACCTGGACATGATAGAAATACAATAGAGTTATATTTGAGAAAAGCTTTAGGAAAAAAGCTATTTAGAGAAATTGAGGTGATTCCTATAGATCCAACGCAACCTGCAACCGTAAATAGCACCCATAATCCTTTTTGGGATTTGGTAGAAAATATTATGAATGAAATGCATAAAGGTGCAAAATTGGTGCCAATGATGAGCGCAGGCTCTACTGATTCCAAATTTTTGAGAGAACGTGGGATTTATTCTCTTGGTTTTTGTCCTTTCTTGCGAGATCCTAATATGCCGTACTCTGAAATGATTGAAATGGCACATGGAAAAAATGAAAGAGTTTGGTTGCCCAACCTCTCTTTTAGTTTGGAATTTTTTTATAGATTAATAAAAAAACTTTAAAGATGCAGTCAATAGAATTGGAATATAGTCATTTTGAAGGAGATATTTTCTTTATTAAGAAAAAAGACAAACGAGAAAAAGTAAAATATGGTGTTGCCAGACTTAATTTTAAAAATTTAATGGGACTTTTATTAGGATTAAAATGTTCGGAGGGAGGGCGGCCACTTCCTGTAGATTTAACTTATAGATTAAATAATAATATTATTCCTCGATTAGAAGAGATTAAAAAATTTATTGAAAATAATAATTTGAGCAAAGATATTTTTGGCATAGAAGTTTCGGAGCAAGAAAGAACTGATATAATATATAAAATTAATCTTCCGAGAATAAAGCAAAAACTTAAAGATAATAGATATTATCCGCTTGAAATCCTGGATTCATTTATGTTTATTCAATTTATTGAATATGGAACGCTCTAATTTATATTTAAGAAATTATATAAGAAATATATGGGAATTAAAGATTTAGAAAAGTTAACTGAACGTGAAAATCGTCTTTATCTCTTTCTAGTAGTTTGGTTATTATTAGGCTATGCTGCTATGGAAATTTTTAGATTAATAGGTGCCCCACTTGTCGGAATAATAATTTATTTACCTTTTCTTGCATTTACTCTTTTCCTATTTTTCATTTCCTTCTCTAAAAAAGATTTAAAAGAAGCTTCAATACCAAAAATCATTAAATTGTTGTTGATTTCAATGCTTCTTATAATCCCGCTCTTTTTTGCAGTAATTATTTTATTCGTTGTTTCAATATTATCCTATATTGTTTTAACTTCAATTTTTACATTGTACGGATGTTATCGAGGAAGTAAAGACATAGATGAGAAGTTATATCTTAAAAAAGGCGGTTGGTTTTTAAGGGGTTTAGAGTTCTGGGGCGGATTTGGATTATCAGTGATTTTACTCGTATTCTTTACTTTTGGAGCAGCCACAAATCTGATTGAAAATTATGGTGATAGTCCTATTCTAATTGTAACGGTAGCTTATATTGCTGTTTTAATCGCGGTAATCTTTTTAGCAGTATTAGGCGTTTTGGGTGGTTTAAGGGGTCATTTAAATGGTTGGCTTGGGATGTATTTCATTTATATTTCAATATATACGCTGTATCTCGTTTTAAAGGTAATTATGGGAATTGATAATCCGGAATCTGGAGGAGCAGAATCTAAAATAACGACTGAGATTCTATTAGTATTTTTTGATTTAGGAATTCTTCTCTATTCTATTGGAGGATTAATAGGAACACAAGCAGAAGTATTGAATAAAAAGCTTAAATTAAGGCCTGAAACTGCTTTCTTTTGGCTTATTTTTTCCAAAGCAGCCTGGGTTTTTGCGGTGAATTTTCCTTATGAATATTTAGGGGATGTTCAAGGAGGGCTTGTGTTTAATTTAATAAAAATTGGTTCATTGTTGAATGTAATTACCAGTATTACAGTTTTAGTGTTATTTATTCTCTTAATTGTGATTTTCGGTATTTATGGAATGATTACCTATGGTAAAGAGAAAAAAGAGTTAAAGGCAGCAAGGAAAAAAATGAAAATTGCTTTAGAAACCGGTGAAAGGGTTGATGTAACACTGACACCGAAAAAACTGGATTTAGAAAATGATGGTGAAAATAATAATTTAAAAAATAAAGAAAATAACTAAAAAAACAAATTTTCTTTTTACTTTTTAGCCGATCCTTATTTTTTTAAAAAAATAAAAAGCTTTTTCAATATATCCAATTTATTTTTAATTATATGAAGGTTGCATTTGGAAAGATTAAGATTACGCCTAAAGATGTAATAGGTAAACCGATGGCAGGTTATTCCAGACCCGATCCCTGCAAGGGAATTCTGGATGATATTTATGCTCATGGTGTATTAATTGAGGATATTGTTTTGGGGGATGTTAAAAAAAAATTATTGCTTATTTCATTAGATCTTTTGAAAATTCCTCTATTAGTATCCGATTATATAAAGGAAAAGATAAAAGATGAGGTTTTTTCTTTAGGACCAGGACAAATTTTAATACATGCAACTCATACTCATTCTGCTCCTGATATTACGGGTGAATTTTATTGGCCGGGGAGTGTTCTTAACGTAATTAGGGGAATTATGTTTGGTGCTAATAGAAATGATCACTATATTATTTGGATGACTATGCGAATTGTAAAATTAGTGAAAAAACTTGTCAATAATTTAAAACCATGTAAAATTGCATGGACTAAAGAAAAATTCAATCCTGATATAGTGATAAATAGAAGAAACCCATTAGATAAACCTATGCCTGATTTAGGTGTTATTTCATTTAAAAATACGGAAAATAATAAAATAATAGGATTTATTATTAACTATGCATGTCATCCAACTACATTATCTTATCTAAATAATAAATTATCTGCGGATTATCCGGGTAGGGTAATTCATCGAATAAATGAACTTACAAATGGAAAAATTAATGCTGTTTTTTTTACAGGTCCCGCGGGAGATCTAAATCCTATAACAACATGCGGAACAAATTATAAAAAATTAGTGAAAAATAGAACCCCCATATATAAGCAAATGGGAACATATAAACATACTACGAAGTTGGGTAATATAATCGCTGAGGAAGCACTGAAAATGGTAAAAAAGATTCCCGATAAGAATTATTACAATAAATTAGAATATAAATCTTACTTAAAAACAATTTGGATTCCTATGAAAGATGCCCGTTATTTCTCAAAAACTTGGCTTCAGAATAAAATAATTTATCTTTTGAAAAAATATCTTGTCCTTCCTGTAGCGATGATACACGAGGAGGATCCAAATTTTCCTGGTTTAGCAATTAAAAAAAGAGGAAAAAATATTAACGGCTATACTTTACTGCAATATATTATCTTAAAAGCATATAATGAAAACGGAGATTCAAAAAAGTTTAGTATCATTACCGTACCGGGAGAATTATTCCATAAAATTGGAAATTTCCTAAGAAAAAAATCTTTAACAGAACCCGAAAATACTTTTATTTTCCAGAATAGTAATGATTGGATTGCATATTTATTTCCCTTAAAGGACTACATGGAACAAGGTGGATATGAACCGATTGCTAGTTTTGGTCCTTTATGTGGACATTATGTTACCGAAGAATTTATTAAATTTTATGATGAGATAAAAGAAAAAATAACATTCGGACATTGGTGAGGTGCTATAAAATGTCGATTGAAGAATATAATCAAATGTCGCATTATATCTGTGATTATGTATCAAAATATGCGAAAGAAAAACCCAATGATATTGCATTAATCGACGCTGATACTGGAAAATATGTAACTTGGCTTGAATTCGAAAATACCATTAATATTATTGCTTTAAGATTATTAGAAATGGGTTTTAAGAAGGGAGATATTGCGGTTAGCATGCTTCCTTTACTTTTAGAGCATATTTTTTTTGAATTTGCATGTTTCAAAATTGGAGTAATTTGGTGCCCCCTTGATGTAAGGCTTAAAACCGAAGAGACCGTGCGTTGCGTAAAACTACTGGAACCGGATGTTAAACTATATTGTCATCCGGATGATACGGATAGTGAGGATAAGTGGGGCAGGAAAAAATTTTATATTTTCAAACAAATTGCGAGGGAAGTGAAAAAAAGATGTCCTACTATTAAATATTTCATTCAATTTAGTTTGGAAGAAGATGCTGATAAGGGGACAATTGGAATTTTAAATTTTTTAAAAGAGGCGCGAGATAATTGGCTTTCTTATAAAAAAAATCCCGAATTATTTGCGAAGAAAATGAAATTTTTAGAAAATGCTGCTTCAAAGGTAAAAGAAGATGACCCAATTTTAATTATATATACTACTGGAACAACAGGATTTCCAAAACCTGCAATGTTAACTAATACTGGAATTGTTTGTCAGAATTATTGTATGGCAAAGGGATTTAAAATAACATCCAAAGACCGAATGCTTGTAAATCTTCCTCCTAGTCATGTCGGCTGTCAAACAGAACAATTAATGACAACCATTTTTGCAGGAGGAATTTCCGTAATATTACATGCCTTTAAAGCCGATAAATCCTTAAAAGCAATTCAAGATTATCGTGTAACTGCATTTGGTCAAATTCCGAGTTTATTCGTAATGGAATGGAGGCTTCCGGATTACGATAAATATGATCTTTCTAGTTTGAGGTTTGCGATTTACGGTGGACAATCTGTCTCGCGGCAATTTCTGGAAAAATTATCAAAAATGGCACCGCAATTCGGTTCAGGATTAGGTTTAACGGAAATGTCAGGATTTGTTTCTTATACTCCACTAGATGGTACCGTTGATGATATATTAGCCAGTTTAGGACATGATTTTCCTATAACACCATTATCCATCAGAAAACCGATGAGAGAAGATGGGTATGCAGGAGATGAGCTGCCCGATGGAGAGATTGGTGAAATATGTTATAAAGGACCTCAAGTTTTTAAAGGATATTATAAGAATGAAGAGGCTACAAGAAAAACAATATCCAAAGATGGGTGGTGTTATACTGGAGACTTGGGCTGGAAAGATGAGAAAGGATTACATCTCGCAGGAAGGGGCAAGTTTGTAATTAAGCCGAAAGGATATCAAGTTTATCCTCCTGAAGTGGAGGCTCATATCGAAAAACTTCCTGAAGTCTCTTTAGCTGCAGTTGTAGGTGCTAAACATGAAGTCTTTTCGGAGGGAATTATTGCATTTGTAGAACTGAAAAAGGGGAAAAAGATCACAGCAGAGAAAATTATGGAACATTGTAAAAGCCTCGCAGCCTATAAGCGTCCATCTTTAATCGTCTTTATGGATGAGATTCCCTTAAATAGAGTTGATAAAACTGATTATAAACAATTATATGATATGGTTCCTAAAATAATAGAAGAAGAAAGGAAAAAAGGCGGTTGGGATGCAAAATAATTATTTTTTAATCTATTTTAATTAAATTCATTGATTCTTGCCAGGCTTTTTTATTTAATTTTTTAATTTTTTCAATAAATTCTGAATTTGAAATATTTTCCTCCTCATCAATTAAATCTTTTATTTCTTCTAAAAGAGATGCTTCTAAATTTTCTATAGAATTATAATAATTATTTAATTCTTTTTTCTTTGAAAATCGATCTATATGCCTTATATAAAGAGCGTGTTTATACCAGTTCCAATTTTTATTAATGGAATTATAAGCTTTTGCTTCATAATATATTTGACCATCTGCGGGAAACACATAAGGTTTATAAATACTCATACAAGGTAAAGTTGTTCCTGTAAACCAATGGATTGAAACTTTTCCTTCTCTTAAATGAGAGACTTGAGATCCAGCAGATTCAAATCCTCCATGCATACAAATTCCGGCTTGATGCTCTCTTAAAAATTCCATCATTTTTGTAAGATTTATTTTTCCTTTATTTTCATTTAATAACCATGCCGACATCCCTGCTCGGGAATATTTTGAATAAGAGGGTGCTGAACCGCAAAAAGATAGGGCAAAATCAAAATCATCATCATCTTTACAATATCCTCGTTCAATAGCATATTCTATAAGCCCTTTTCGCCGTAAATCTCCTTTTCCTCGAATTGATGCGGAATTCGAGATTGAACGTACATCTTTTACTTTTTCTGCAATCCACCAATCATCAGCAGTTTCTAATACATATGCTTCCTTAGGATCGGCAATTAAAAATGAATTATGATACATCCAGCTTGAATCTCCATATGCACAGCCCCCTCCTTGATGATATTTTTCTAATAAATCCGTAATTACTTTAAGAGCTTCTAAAGCATTTTTACCTCTTTCCAATCCTAAGCGGAGTAGATCCATTCCCAATAAGCCCTTACTCCTTAACGGTTCTCGGCTGTATATTGCTTCATTACCGATAACTACTCCATATTCATTTGCACCCATTTCTGCGCCCCACATCCACCATGGTTGAGACAATAGCACAGCATAAGTCTCTGAAACTTGAGGAATTGAGATATAAGTGCATTCTAATTCTTCTCCTTTGGAATACCGCTTTCTGGGATTATATGTAATTAATTGAACCTCATCATCCGGTCTATCACTATTTTTCCCAAAAATCACGCTGCCATCTTCGGTAGAATTTCCTAGAGCTACTAGTGTATCGCACATTTTATTTAATCAACTCTTCAGCTTTTTCCCAGGCAAATTTATTTATTTTTATTATTTCATTTATGAATTCTTCTTCGGAAAGATTTTCTTCCTTACTAATAGCAGATTTCACTCTTTCAATTATGTCTGATTCAACTGACTGTAATTTTTTATAATATTCATTCCTTTCGGGAATATCTTTTTTAGGATTCTTCGCAAATGGTTTAACAAATTTATCATGTCTAACCCAAAACCATTCAGGATTTATTTCATCATAAATTTTTGCTTCTAAGATGATTTGCTCATCAGGAGAAAAGCAATATGGTTTAAATATGCTTAAACAAGGTATTGTACTCCCTGTAAACCAATGTATTGATATTTTTCCTTCTCTGAGGTGAGAAACTTGAGATCCAACCGAACGACTTCCTCTTCCGTGCATACATATGCCAACTTCATGCTCTCTTAAGAAATTCATCAACATCTCGGGTGTTATCTCTCCTTTATTTGAATTTAATTGATTTAGAGAGCAACCATCTCTGGAATCTAAAGGAAATTCTTCGGGTAATGGTGATGCTGCAAAAATCATTTTAAAATCAAAATCGTCATCATCCTTACAATAACCTTTTTCAATAGCATGCTGAATTATTCCTTCTCTACGTAGATCTCCCTTACCTCTAATAGAGATATTGTTAGAAATGGAACGTACATCTTTTACAATTTCAGCAATCCACCATTCTCCTGCCATTTCTAATACATATGCTTCTTTTAGATCCGCAATAATCATAGAATTATGGTAATTCAAACCTTTTTGATTATGAGCACCTCCTTGCCCATATTTCTCAAGAAGATCTGTAATAACATTTAACGCTTCTTTAGCGGTTTTTGCCCGTTCAAGCCCTAATCGTAATAAATCCATTCCTAAAAGACCAGTTTCTTTTAATGGTTCTTTTGTAGCAACTGCTTCATTACCGATAACAACTCCATATTCATTAACTCCCATTTCAGCCCCCCATATCCAATAGGGCTGAGATAGCAATACCGCATAAGTTTCTGAGACTTGCGGAATAGAGATATGAGTACATCGAACTTCTTCACCTTTAGAATATCTTTTTCTGGGATTATAAGTTATTAATTGAACTTCATTGCTTATTCTATCACTATTTTTACCAAAAATCACACTTCCATCTTTAGTTGAATTAGAAAGAGCTATATAAGTATCGCACATAATTCTAAAATATCTCTTTTTCTAAATAATAATTACGATTAATTATTATATGTTAAAAGATAATATTTTGAAAAAGAAAAAAATTAATTAGAGAACGGCAATTGCATCTATTTCTAATAACATCGATTCCACAGGTAAATTTGATACCTCTACCGTTGTTCTTGCAGGAAAATTTTCGCTAACTCCATTTTCTTCAAAAAATTTTTTATATGCTCTATTCATTTTACCAAAATTACTCATATCTCTTAAAAAAACAGTAATTTTAACGATATTTGAGACTTTACCTCCTGCGGCCTCTACGATTGTTTTAATATTATTTAAAGTAGAGATTGTCTGCTCTTTAATTCCTGTTGTTCCTGGTGCCGGTCCTTGCCCAGAAACAAAAATCATATTTCCTGCTTTTATAGCCGGGCTATATGGCCCCGCAACGGGTGTTCCGGGATTTATTCTTTCAAATTCGGTCATACTTAATATTACACCTCAATACTTAATAATTTTTACCTCTTGCCTCTATATCCCATCTTTCAATCTCTCCATTTTCTTTAATAACCGTAAGAAAATCATAAAGGTTTACGGTCGGGCAGATATGAGCAGGAATTAATTCAATTTTCTGACCAATCTCAAAATTAGCACCCAATGCTTTAAATTGTAGATGTTCTTCGGTCATAACTCTTATTTTACATTTAGGAAAATCTTTAAAAATTGGTTTTCCATCACCAATTGCAATTGCTTTTGTACCTGTATCAACTGTGAATTCTTTTTTTCCTGTTTGGTTTGAAATAGTCCCTAAAATTGTGGCCGCAATATCAAAATCTGGATTTACACGATGAAGATGCTCATCACTAAAAACATACGTCCCGGGTTGAATTTCAGTAATACCGTCCATTTTTGCGGAAAATCTATAAG
>CAZVTX010000127.1:0-9418 GCA_964629395.1 uncultured archaeon | reverse complement strand
AATATCCCGAATGGACCGAAAAAATTGCTCTGTTATTTACCAATTATAAAGGCACAGGTGGTGGATTATATAAACAAATGAGAATTGAGACTGAAAAACGCAGGAAAGAGGATCCTGAGGGGGTTTTCTGGGAGTCTATAAAATTGAGTTTTCTGCCTAAATTCAGAAAGGAAATGCGGGCAAATCCTAAAAAGAAATTTTATGGATTATGGTCCGCAGAAGATTTGATGAAAATTGATTCCGAAGATACTCCTACCGAGAAAGAAATAATAAATCAGGCAAATGCACTTGAAGGGCATAATACTTATAATAGATTACACGAGTTAAAGATGCCGGTCCTATTATTGGCGGGATCACATGATAAGCTGACGCCTAAATCCGCAATGGAAGAGATGCATAAAAAAATTCCGAATAGTATTTTTAAAGTAATAGAAAAGGCAGGGCACGGAGCACCGTTATCCCATGCTCCCGATGTGAATAAAATTTTATTGGAATTTTTAGGTTCTTAATTCTTTATTGAAAATTATCGTTTGATTTAAAATAATGAGAAATGACATAAAGAAATAATTAAAAAATTAAATTCTTATAAAGATACAAGATGCCAAAATTGCAAAATATCCATAGCATGCAATAATTACAAACCAAAAATCTTTTGAATGCTGATATAATGCCGTTAGTATAAAGTCCGTTATTATAAAAATAATTAATGAAATTATGAATAAACCTATGATGAGATAATAAGGCGGCCCGAATAATAGCGTCAAATTTTCGAAGTCATAAGCAAAAAATAAGCCGATTATCAGGATGTTTAAGAAGCTTGCCTTGATTATTCCGTTTAAAAACGATGTTTTCAGCCAAACTGCGATACTAAACTTTTCCCTTGCATTAAATAATCTATCTTGAATTAATTTTCTTGATATGAATTCAAAAACAGCCATTATAAATAGCATTTCCAACAAAAGAGTGAAGAACATTATGCACAATTCCGGAATAAAGGGATTAAATGTGAAAGGCGTCCATTTTAAGTTCATATCATAATAAGTATCAAAAAGAATCATTCCGGTTAAAAATATGGATAACATAATACAGGCTGCGGCTCCTGATATTAAAAATCTTTTAATGTTCTTAGAATTGAAGATTTTTCCGCATATATCTCTTTTCAAAATCAAAAATATGGATAGAATTAAAACTGCCGCAATAATAAGGTCCCGCACGATAATATTAATAAATATATAATTCTGTAAAGGTGGAATTGCAAATACCTTTGAAATTAAAGGAGATATAAAAATTATTAGAGCAACAATTAAAATTGTTAAAAGAATATCCTTTTTCTTAAATTCTGCTTCTATTAAGGCATTTTCGTCCAATATCCTATTTTTTAAAAGAATTTTAGATTTAACCAATGCATAAAACGGGATCAATAAAAGATAAGTTCCGAAAATGGCAAGCTGAAAATAATTATCCTGAGGTTCCCAATAGGTATTATAATTGTCCTTATCAAAATCATATTCATCTTTAATTTGCATGCTTTTTTCGCACCAATAAATTATTTTTTCTATAACTCTAGGATCTCTTGGAGTCCATGCATGACTCGGGGCATTATCTTCCTTCCTTAAAATAAATAGATCAGAAGCATTTCCGCTAATAAAATCGGCATCAGAGGTTTTACCGGCGCCTCCCGCCAAATTACATAATTCTTTGGCCTTATCTACGCTGACAACTTCATCATTTTCCGAGATTATAACCAAATAATTATATGGTGCTGCAGATTTATTCATTTCATCGGAAAAATCAGGAAAACTCATTTCAAAATCGAAAGTTTTTGAGAAAGATTTCCCGAGTAATGTAAAGATATCTGAATTATCCGTATCATCGGGATTACTTCCTACAGCAGAACTTATAGCAATTGTTCCTGAGATATTAATAATATTGTTTTTTAAAGCCCAATAAGCGGCTCTGGTTACCGCAATTCCGCCTAAAGAATGTCCAACTAAAATTACTTTTTCACATTTCATTTCTTTCTTTAGAAACTGGGCACATCGAACCACATCCATATATTCTTTTTCTCCAACATGTAATCTTTCAATCATTACTCCCGAATTCCCGTGTCCTCTTTCATCTAACGCCACAACAGTAAAACCAGCTCTTGCTAATTCACTTATTAACCTTAAATTTGATTCTGCTTTTCCTAAAATGCCGTGAGCGACTACAACACCATAATTTTTTTCTTTAAAGCGATCATTTTTATCATCGGGCTCCGCGATTAGGATAGCGATTTGTGTATTGTCATAACTTTTCAGGGAGGAATATCTCATTTTAATACCATTTAACATCATGGAATATCCGTTTATTCCGCCAATCAAAATAAAGCATATTGATAATATAAAAATTGAAAAGATGATTATTTTCTTTATTTTTAATCTCATCTTAATTTCTGATATTTCAATTCTATTTCTTTACATTAAGTATATTCTTTTTTATTTAGTTTAATAATTAACATTTTGAAAATTTATGAAAAAAGATATTCGATTTTTGGTAAAAAATTTAGAATTCTCAATTCTTTTGGTGATTAGAGTTGATTTTAAATAACCAAATGACATATATAATTTTATAAAAATGTTTTAAAATTATTTAGTATTTACAATTTAACTATGGGGAAGAAATTCATTTTTAAAATTTTGACCGCTGGAGAGGGTGGTGTAGGTAAAACAACTATGCTTTATCGGTATTTAGAAGGACATTTTAATTCAGAAACTAAATTAACCGTTGGTGTAGAATTTTTTGTCAAAGAAATTGAAATAGACGAGATAGAATGTGCATTGCAATTATGGGATTTTGGGGGGCAGGACAGATTTCGTTTTTTATTAGAGAGCTATACCTTGGGAGCTCAAGGGGCATTTCTAATGTTTGATCTAACGAGATTTTTTACTACAAAAACTCTAGATGAGTGGATTAAAATTTTAAGGACACATAATCCCGATTTACCTATATTATTAGTAGGAACAAAAAACGATTTAAAAGATAAAATCTCCGTAGATGATGATTATTGTTTAAAGTTAAAAGAGGAATTGAATTGTTTTGATTTTATAAAAATTTCCTCTAAAACGGGGGAAAATGTGAACGAGATATTTAAAATTCTTGTGAGAAAGATATTGACTACTAAAATGGTATTAATATAAAGTGCAAGCTTTTTCTAAAGATTATTTAATATAAAATGGGATTAATAGTAATCAATAATATTTACAATTCTGAAAATTTGTAAATCAAATTGCCTTTTTTCTATTCATTTTTAGTCTTTTAATAAAGACATTTTATTAATCTAAAATTTTGCAAAAAATAAAAATTATGTAAGATTTATTTGTAAACTTTCTAAAAATAATTCTACTAAGTCCATCATTTTTATATTTGAATCCATGGCAATTATGGCATCACTTAAGTTTCTAAAGCAAAATGGGCATGTACTTACCAAAATATTGGCATTTGTTTCTTCAGCTTCTTTTATGCGATTTTTTGCCATCTCCAAAGCAAGATCGGGAAATCCTTTCTTAACGCCGCCTCCAGCTCCACAACATTGAGCACCCCATTTATTTGTTTTCATTTCTTTAACGTTGGAAATTTTATTTAAGATATTTCTGGGAGCATCATATAAATTCATGTGCCTACCTAAATGGCAAGGATCGTGATATGTTATATTATAATCCAATTTCTTTAATTTAATGTCATTTTCATTAATATATTTTTCAAGAAATTCAACTATATGTAAAACTTCTACATCTTTAAGTAAATTTTCATAATCTTTTTTCAAGGTTCTATAGCATCCAGCGCAGCTTGTTACTATTTTTTTAATACCCCTTTTATTAAATAACTCAACGTTCTTGGCAGCAATTTCATTAAATATTTTTCTCGCACCTGTTCTAAGGGCAACACTTCCACAACAAATTTCATTTTCGCCAAAGATTCCAAATGAAACACCTAATTTATTTAAAATTTCTGATGTTTTAATAGCAATTTTATGAAGTTGTGGGGTTAATGCTGCAGTACAACCTACAAAATAAAGGACATCAACCTCCTCTTCATTAGCATCTTTAATTTTAAAATTTAATTTTTCAATCCATTTCAATTTATTTTTATTATCCTGACCATAAGGATTTAACAATTCTATTAAGGCATTATTCATCGAATTATGAGATTCAAGAGCATAACCTGCTTCTACTAAGTCAGCTCTTAATGCCTCATAAGTATCAACTTGTTTCATCCATCTATGATTTGCAAAATCTATGTTTTCATTATGAGCATTATGGCAGAAATCCTCACAAGCTCCACATAAAGTACATTGATAAAATATTTCGCTAATCTCTTTAGATAAAGGAATATCCCCCCATAATATCCCTTTTAAGATTACATTTTTACCTCTTGAGTAAAAAGGTTCAAAATTCGGTGTGAATTTTGTCTTATATACGGGACATACATAAAATATTCCTTTTGAAGGCCATTGTGGAACTCTACATTGTCCGCATTGCACACAAGACATCGCAGCATCTTCTACTTCAATTAAATTTTTCAATTCTTCTTTTTCAATATTCATTTTAACACCTCTAATAATATTCTGTTAAGTAGAATTTACCCGGACTAAGAATTTTATTTGGATCCAATGCTTTTTTCACTGAAACCATAAAATTATAATATTCAGGAGTTAATGCTCCCGCATCAACAAGACTATGCCCTATAATTTCTCCCATCCAATAATGTATTGCACCTAATTCTTTAATCTGCGTGATGAGTAAATCTTTCCATAATTCATATTGCTTTTTTCTACTTGTTTTATTTGAATGCGTGGTAATGCCGCCCGTTATATCAATATAACAAGGATGGATCCCTATTACTATGAAATTAACACCTCCACCTCCTAACTCAAATAAATCTTTTGTATGTTTATTTGCCCAATCCTCATATAACTTTACATAATCTGGTAACTGATATGTCGGACATTTAAGACAAGTTCCTAATGAAGTGCCTCCAGGACCCAGCAAACCCCAATAAATATGTGCCCATTGCCATCGGCCATCTTCTTCATAAAACCATTTCCCGAGATTACCTTCCTCGATTGAAGGGCCTAATTTTCTTAATCCTTCATTTTCGGCAATTTTATCTATTTTTTCCATATTAGACTCCAATTCTTTTTGATTATTTGCAGTAGTAGTATAAAATATCACGCTACTTTGCACACCAGCATTAATCAATCCTTTTTTCACTCCAAACATGGTTAACATCCTAGTATAGCTTTTAGTATAATAATAAAAATCGTGTATTGGCAATTGTTTATGTTGCCAATTTGTCATTACATTTGTAGCTAAAATAGCTTCCGATTGGCTCTTTGAATCGGGAATTTCAAAAGTATTATAACCTGCATATTCCGGTATAGGGTAAATCTTTAATGATGCTTTTGTTTTGATTCCATGAATTCCCACATCTCCAAGAAATAATCCGCTATAATCCGGACCTAGCCCAAATCTCGTAAATGGTTTTTCACAAAAAGAATTTGCTTTGGCTCCTGTATAGATTATTTCACCTGTTGGCAGAACAACTTCTAAACCAACACATTGTTCCGTACAATTGCCATACATGGCAGCTCCTCCTCCACCAACAGAATTATTTGAAAGACCCCCTCCAACAGTCGCAGAAAAACCTGATGCAGGACCTGTTGAGCCCGTATAATATCCAATACCTACTTTACTTAGCGCTTCACATAATTGGCTCCACGATATACCGCATTCTACAGTTACAATTCTATTTTTCTCGTCAATTTCTAAAATTTCATCCATTCTTGTAAGATCTAAGACAATACCTCCATTTCCTATTGGTTTTGCCCCTCCTGTTAAATCTGCCCCGCCTCCACGCGGATATACTTTGATCTTTTCTTTATTAGCAATTTTTAGAATCTCAGAAATTTCTTCAGCTGTTTTTGGTTTCACTACAATATCGGGAATTCCTTGAAGTACTGTATCACAATTCATAGAATAAGAATAACATATTGGTTTTGAATCAGAAACATATTTTGTTCCAACTAAATTTTCAATTTGTTCATAAACATTGTTTATAGATTCCATTTTTAACACCCCATTTTTCTAATCCAATTTTCTGCCATTAGGTAATGTCTGATCACATTCAACATAAGTAGCACCCATATTTTTAAAGGCATCTTCAAATATTTTATGACAAATATCATATTTCGAATATTCCGTGTTTATATATAATGTATGTGCACCAATTGCATTATGGACTTCCCATGATAAAACAGTTTCAGTACATTGACGTAGAGCGGGTTTTGAATTATCTGCAACATCAGGAATTAATTTTAAATTATAAAGAGGCAAGCCTGCAACCATATCACGTGGATTCATACCAGGAGGGCGATTCAATAACTCGATTTCAACTTCTAAAAATTTGATCCCTTTTCTTTTAAGTGTCCCCTTTACTTTATTATCAATTATCGGAGATAAACTAATTTCGCAGAGCTTTTTAGGATAACCCCAGATTTCTCTTCCTGCTGTTAGTGCTTCTTCGGAATCCACATAAATATTTGCAACATAAGCTCCTGGATTTCCCTTATAATTACAATAAAGTAATATCAAACTTTCATTATATGGCCCTATTGAAGATTCAGGATACTCAGTTATAAATAAAATATCAAAACCATCTACTGGTTCAAATTCGGGTGGAATAAATTGTCTTTTTATCTCTGAACTGCACTGAAATATCACTAAAATTGCACGCATATTTTTATATATATAAGGAGGTGGTGGATATAATCCGCATTGAAACGGCATAGAATAATTCACGGGAGGATTATAATCTGTCATTCTTTTCTCAGCTCCTTTTTTTTTTAATTATTATTATAATCTATTATTCTTCTTCTTCAGAACCAAGATCATAACGAGTTAATAATGATGTATCCGTTTTTTCAGCAGTATTAGCTAATTCTAAAGTTGCTTTTGCATATTTCATAACTAAGTTCATATTTCCATCAACTTGCAATAATCCTGTCATCAAGCATTGAATAGGATCCTTCTCTTTAAATGCAATAGCTTTCCATAAATACATTGGACCACTTACAGTTATAACAGGTTCACTTGGCGGCTCTTCACCTGGCCCTAACACCTTTATTCCTTTGCACTTTCCATCTTCTAAATCTGCAAAGGCAGAAATATCATCTTCAATTTCACCAGAAGCTTTCATAATCAACAATAGCGGTCCTTTCCAACCTTTTCCTGCTTTATTATAATTTGGATTTTCATTTAAAGCCTTACAAAATCCTTTTGCAAATTTTTCCGCATCTTCCTTTAAATCTTGAAATTTAACCACTTTTAAACAACTCCAAAATAATTTAATTATTAAATCGACAATTTGATATTTAAAGATAACTAAGCTTAGTGTAGTAATTTAGTGTAGTAAATATTAGTGAAGTAAAAAAAGATTTTTTTATATTTTTAAAAAAAGCGTTAAAATAAATGGATCCCCTATTAGATTAGCCAAATTTAATAAAGTCTTTAATCTTTGAATCCCATGTTTTTAATTTTACTTCCTTTTTATTCCATTCTTTTTTTAAAACCCATTTTTCAATGCGACCAAGTTGATTTTTAGGAAAATTCTCTTTATATTCTATATATCTTGGAATCATATAAAAAGCTAAATTTTCTCGAAAATAATTATAAAGGTTTTTATGCTGAATTATATTTTCATATTTTAATCTCACACATATCTTTATTTCATCATTATTATTATTATCAGGAACCGTAATTGCAGCACTTTCAATTATAAAAGGATGAATATTTGCTATTTTCTCAATTTCTCTTAAATAAATGGTGCGGCCTCCGATTACAGCAATATCATCTTTGCCACCTAATAGATATATAAAACCATCCTTATCTCTATAGCCGTAATCTCCTGTATGGAACCAACCTTTGTTATCGTAAATATTTCCCCTTTTATAGTATTGAAAATTTATAGGTATAGACAATTTAGTAACAAGTTCTCCTATATTATCTTTCCCATATGATAATTCATTACCTCTTTTATCCACAATTTTCATAATAAAACCTCTAACCGGACGTCCTATTGAATTTATTTTCCCACCTTTACTCCCCTCTTTATTTATTGTTAACCCCGTGCCTTCAGCAATCGCCCATATTTCATGTAAAGGTATTTCAAATCTACTTTCGAATGGTTCCCAGATTTCCTTATTAAAATTTATCCCATAAGCAAATTTAATTGAATGTTTTTTTTCAAATTCACACTGCTCCTGGGTTATTAATTCTGAGAGAATATTCTCCATATATATAAATATTGTAGCTTTGTATTTATGAATATCTTCCCAAAAAATTTGTGCCTCAAATTTTTCTTTAATTATTAAAGATGAGTTATAAAATAAAGCCGGTAAAATTGCCAATAACCTTACATATCCATTTGAAAGAAATAGAGGACAATAAAGTCTTGAAGACTCATTAAAACCTAAATCTTCTAATTCTTTACCAAAAACATATCCTATTAATGAAAGTAAATGAATAAATAATGAACCTTTTGGAAGACCCGTGGTTCCTCCAGAGTATAAAATCTCCATTATATCGTAATTTTTTACATTAACATTAGGATTTCCGTCATCGTCACTAATAATTTCATTATAATCAACTAAAAAATTATTGAACTTAAACTTATCAGGAGCATTTCTTATAATTATTTTTTTTATTTTAGGACATTTTTTAAATACATCCTTGAATTTTTTAAAATACTGATATTCAATAAAAATTATTTCTGTATCGCTATCATTTAAAACATGAAAAAGAATATTACTTTCAATATTTTCATTTAAAGTTACAAAAATACTTCTGGTTTTTGAAATTCCTATCCAAGTAAAGAGATAATCAGGGCAATTAGGAAACATTAAAAAAATCTTCGGTTTTCTAAGGTTTAACTCTTTTAATAATTTTAAAATTCCATTTGCAATCCTATTTGAATTTATATTTAGATCTCTAAAAGAATATTTTTCATTACGGTAAATTAAAAATGTTTTATCCTTGTTCTCTTTCGCTTTTAATTCAATTAACTTAGGAAGCGTTGCATTTTTAATATTATAATTTGTAACTAAATCAATTAATTCATCCCTTTTACTAATTAATAATTTTCCGTCTAAAATTTCTATTATAACCTTCTCTTTATTTTTAAAAGGAAAAGAGCTATCTTTAGCTAATTTACTGGGGATATAAATCCACCATGCATTATATTTTCCTTTTCCTGAGCGCCTTATTGTTACTTTTCCTATTCCCTTTTTATTCATAGAAGGAATAATAAATTTTTTTTTAATAAACTTTTTTTCATTAAAATTAATCAATTCTCAAAATAAAATAATTTTTATTTTGAATCC
>CAZVTX010000126.1:0-9441 GCA_964629395.1 uncultured archaeon | reverse complement strand
AAAAATCAAATACCTGAATTTTTAAAACTGCAATTTGACAATCCTAATGATATTATTTTTGAATTTAATAAGGAACTAATCGATAATGTTAGTGATATAATCCCGCTTATAAAACCGCAGATTGCTTTTTATGAAAAATATGATGCGTTTAATGCTTTAAAAGAAACAATTAAATATGCTAGGAAAAAAGATTTGTTAGTGATTTTAGATTCAAAAAGAAATGATATTGGATCAACGTCAGAAGCTTACGCATTTTCGATGTTTAAAAATTTTAAAGCAGATGCTTGTACAATTAATGCTTATTTCGGTATTGATGGAGTTAAACCTTTTCTAAATTATAAAGAAAAAGGCATTTTTGTCCTGGTAAAAACTTCTAATCCTAGTAGCGGAGAATTTCAGGATCTATTTAGCGTTAAACTTGAGAACATTGATTCAAATATAACGGAAATTAAGTTAAAGGATGTTAAATTGAAAAGGAATTATATTCACATGGCAGAATTGGTTAGAAAATGGTGTAATTCTTTACAATTATACGATGGATATTATAATTTAGGTGTTGTTGTGGGAGCAACTTATCCTAACGAATTAAAATCAATAAGAAATATCTTACCCAATTCCTTTATATTAATTCCTGGATATGGGGCTCAAGGTGCAACGGCAGATGATATTAAATACGGTTTTAATGAAAATGGATTAGGAGGAATTGTAAATTCTTCAAGAGGTATTATGTTTGCCTATGTAAAACGGGCTTATCCTCCTGAAAGATTTGGGACTGCTGCTAGAGAAGAGATTCTTGAAATGAATAAGGAAATTAATAATAAAATTGATTTATAGAAGAAATTATATTATTGCCAATAAGAAATGTAAAAATATAAAAAATAATGCTTGCGGAGGTGGCGGTGGTTGGTTCTGGCTTTGACTTATTTGTTCCGCTTGTCTAATCAAGCTATCAACAATGCCACCTCCTATTATAAAAGGAGTAATAACCATTGCAAACACTATAAGAGCTTTTTTAAAACCTAATCGGTGAAAAACATTAAGAACATTTAAATTAATAAATAAAGCCAAAATAACGAATGTTAGAACCAATCCGGGGTCAGGCCCATGGTCTTGAAAAGCCCCTGAGATCCCCATAAGAATAAGTGGTGAAGCTATAAAAATAAGTACTCCAATTTGAGTAAATAAGCTTAAAATAACCCATTTAAAGCTTGTCCTTTCAGGAGCATGCGTAATTTTCAAGGCAATTTTAAGAATAAAAATATCTATTATTATTAATAACGGAATTAAGAAGAAAAAGATAAAATCGGGAAAAAGCCGCATTTTTATTTGAAGTAAACTCAATATCATTGTAACTCAGAATTCTTTTATTATTATATTTTAAATCAACTATATTAATTTATTTTCTATGATTATTATAAAAGTATAAAGATTAAATTGGAATTTAAAATTTTTTAGAATATAATTGCTTCAATGAAATTTAGAATTTAATTTACATAGAAATAAAAAAATAGGAGGAAAATTAAAAAAGAAAGTAAAAAGAGATGATTTGCATTGGTTAATGAAAACGATGAAGAAATAAGAATATTTGTTGCTGTCTGCCAGTGAGGTATTAATATTGCTGAAATTGTCGATTGTAAAGCATTAGCGGAGTTTGCTAAAACTTTGCCTCACGTTGTTGATGCTGAAGATTATATAAGCCTTTGTACAGAACCTGGGGCTGAATTTATTAAAGAACATATGATAAAAAGTAATGCAAATCGCTTGGTCGTTGCATCTTGTACACCGAAAACTCATGAACCCGTATTTAAAGGAGTCCTTGAATCAATGAACATGGATCCTTCGTTTCTAGAATTTGTTAATATTCGTGAGCATGTTAGCTTTGTTCATAGAAATGATAAACCCGGTGCTCAGAAAGTTGCTGAAGATGCAATCAGGGCGGGAGTTGCAAGAGCAGCCGTGTTAGAACCTATTGTTGTTAAAGAGGTGGATGTAACGAAAAGGGCACTTATTATAGGAGGCGGCGTTGCGGGATTAACCGCAGGTATAGAATTAGCAGAACAAGGTTTTGAAACACATTTAATAGAGAGAAGTCCTACAATTGGAGGAAAAATGGCGATGTTGGACAGAACTTTTCCTACGGATGATTGCAGTATATGAATCCTCGGTCCAGTTATGTTACAAGCATCAAGGACCCCGGGATTAATCTTACACACCTATAGTGAAATAGAGGATATTTCAGGATTTATAGGGAATTTTAATGTTAAAATACGGGAAAAAGCCAGATATGTAAAAAATGATTGTAATGGTTGCGGAGCCTGTATGGAAGTATGCCCTGCCGTAGCTCAAGACGAGTTTAACGAAAAATTGAACTCCAGGCCTGCCATATATATCGCATTTACTCAAGCGGTTCCTTCAATTGCTCAAATTGACATGGATCATTGTATTAAATGCGGTTTATGTCAGCTTGCCTGCGAATTAAATGCAATTGATTTTGACCAGAAAGATAATCTAATTGATTTAAAAATAGGCTCGATAGTAGTTGCAACAGGTTGGGACGAGTATGAACCGCCAAAGGGATACTTAGGATATGGTGTTTTACCAAATGTTATAACACAGATGAAGCTTGAGAGAATTCTTGCCCCTAATGGTCCCACGGTTGGACATTTGGTAAGGCCATCAGATGGTAAACGTCCAAAAAGGATCCTCTTCATTCAATGCGTAGGCTCAAGAGATTTAACCAAAAATACTTATTGTAGTGCAGGTGTCTGCTGTATGATTTCTATTAAAAATTCAAAACTTATAAAGCAACATTATCCCGATTCAGAAATAACCGTTGCATACATGGATATCCGAGCCGCCGGTAAAGATTACGAGGAATACTTCACAGCCTCCAGAAAAGAAGGAATATTATATATAAGAACGAATATTTCCAGAATTGATGAAGATCCTGAAACTCATAATTTAAAAGTAATTATGCAAAATACTCTTGGAGGAACATTAGAATTAAAAGAATACGAATTTGATATGATCGTTCTTTCGGCGGCAATGGTTCCAGCTAAAGGTATCGAAAAATTGCAGAGAATGTTAAAATTAGAAACAAGTCAAGATGGATTTTTTAAGGAATATCATTCGAGATTAAATCCGATTGATACCAAAATTCCAGGAATTGTCTTAGCAGGTGCAGCACAGGGACCAAAATCGATTGCAGAATCTATAGCACAAGGTAAAGCAGCAGCATCCTCAATTGCCAAACTTATGAGTAAAGATAAATATCGGATATTGTTAATTAGAGCAGAAGTAGATAAGGAACGATGTTCTAACTGCGGTTTGTGCGTCCTTAATTGTCCTTATGATGCAATAAATATGACGGGAAAAAGTGCAGAAGTAAATGAGATATTATGTAGAGGTTGCGGAAGTTGTTTAGCCAATTGTCCTTCAGAAGCGATTACTTTGAGATATTATAGAGAACCCCAATATGAAAAACAAATAGATGCAATTTTAGAGGAGATTTAAAGAGGTGAAGAAATATGTCCGATATAAAAATTATGGCTTTTATGTGTTGGAAATGAGGATACGGAGCAGGAGATATGGCAGGAACTATTAGAGCACAATATCCTGCGACAATAAGACCGATAAGAATAAATTGCACGGGTAGAGTCACTCCCAGTTTAATAATGCGGGCAATAGGCAAAGGTGCTGATGGGGTAATTATATCCGGATGATATCCTGGAGAATGTGATTACGAGACGGGAAATATGGTAGCAAAAAGGAATGTAGAATATACGCGGGAAATCTTAAAATCTATCGGAATCTCTCCTGAACGTGTCCAGATGTTTTATTGTAGCGCCGCTGAGGGACAACGATTTCAAATGGAAGTTACAAGGATTTCAAATACAATAGAAAAATTAGGCAGCAACCCTTTTAAAGAATCGCAAAAAGCCTTAAACGCAAAAAAAAGCGATTCTAAAAAGAAAATTAAAAGCGAATAGGATGATTCTTATGAGTAAATTATAGTCATAAGAAGACTGACCATGCAATGGTTTCGCGATTATTCTTTTAATTTATTTAAAATTTTATATATTTCTCTTAATTCTTTATTTTAAATTGGAAAAATCAACATTGTTTTAAAATGCCGAAAGATCCCCGAATTAATGCAGAACGCTTAATAAATCGTGCTGAACATTATTATGAAGTAGAAAATTATAAAAAAGCGGGAAAAGGATATCAAGCTGCTGCTGAAATTTATTTTGACTTATATGATTTTGAATTAGCACGTGATTTTTTTTTTAGGGCTGCAAATTGTTTTTTAAATGAGGATAAATATGAATTGGTCCTCGAAAATATAAGATCGGCAGGAGATTCTTCATTATTTATGGATGATTATTTGAAAGCATACCAATTTTTTAAATCCGCATTGAAATATGTACCATATATTAAAAGCTCGCAAAATAAAGATTTTTATTATATTCTATTTTCAAGTTTATCTTATTTATCCCTTTTTATTAAAGGAAAACAGGAACAGGGATTAAATTTAATTAAAGAGATTAAAAAAAAGGTTGATAATGAGTATTTTAAACAAAATCCGCTTATTAAATTAGTTAAAAATTTAACAATTGCTATTCGTGATAAAAAAAAAGAATATTTAAATAAAGTAGAAGAAGAATTTGAACAATATAAATTCCGGAAAGCCGAAGAAAAATTAATAAAAGAAATTTTGGTTGTTGCAAAAGCTCATATTCTATTGAAAACGTCTCTGTCATTAGATAAAGAAGAATACACTACAAATGATTTGATTAAATTAAAATTAACAATTGATACAAAACCTCTTTTGGAGATTTCAAAATATCCATTTTATAACTATGAGATTAAGGAATTAAAAATATCAAACTTAGGTATTGCTCTTTCCGAGAATTTAATAAACCAAGAGAAACCCAAACTTCCTATTATTGCTAAACCCGGAGAAAAAATTACTTTAGATTTTGTAATACGCCCAAATTTTCAAATGGATAATCCATTTATAGGACCAATATTATTGACTTGTGAAATTGATAATAAATTTATATTTTTTTTAAAAACACAATCGATAATCCCAAATCTAATATCTCCGCCGCCTACTCTCGATATATCGTTAAAAAATTTAAGAACTCCATTATTAGATCAAACATTTCCTATGGAAATATTAGTTGAGAATAAAAGTGAGGGAGAAGCTCTAAATATTTCAATAGAATTTGAATTGCCCAAACAATTAAAACTAATTCGCGGCACCAATAAAAAGCAAATATTTGCACTAAGATCAAATGAGAGTTTAAGTTGGGAAGTATTTTTAAAACCGATTGAGGCAGGAGATTATGATATCACTTTTTATATAAATTTTAACGATCCGGATCAAAATAAAATTGAAACCGTGCAAAAATTTCCCTTTTCTATAAAACTCTAAATTCATTTTATTATTATGTTTTAAGTTAAAATTTTAAATTCGTAAAACATATTCATATTATCAAAAAAATTCGTTAGTGGAATATGAAGTTAAAAGTTAAAAGAATAAATTTTGAGACGGGAAATGTAAAAGATGTCATCATTCATGCTAAAGATGCGGAGAAATTAGGTCAAAAACCAGGTGAGAGAATTATAATTACTCAGAACAAACATGAAAATTTTGTGGCTATTTTAAGAGTTACACTTTCGGATTCTATAATATCTCCAGGACAAATTGGAATTTTTATTGATACGATAAATAATATAGAAGATGGCTCTATTGTTTCGGTGAAACCTGCAGATCCTCCAAAATCCTTTGAATTTATTAAACGAAAAATTAAGGGTAAGAAATTAAATAGTATTGAGATTGATGAAATTATTTCTGATGCTGTATCAGGCCTCTTATCTCCAATTGAATTAGCTTCATTTGTAACCGCAGTTGCGATTCAAGGTATGGATATAGAGGAGATGACAGCGCTAACGCAAGCAGAGGCAAAGAGCGGAAATATATTTGTATTTGGTCCTGAAGTTTTTGATAAACATAGTACGGGAGGCGTTCCCGGAAATAAAGTATCATTAATTATTGTTCCGATTGTTGCAGCCGCAGGTTTAATGATTCCTAAAACATCAACACGGGCAATAACATCTCCTTCTGGAACGGCAGATACTATGGAAGTATTAGCGCCGGTGAGCTTTAATGCAGAAGAATTAAAAGAATTGGTTTTTAAGGAAAAAGCATGTATTGTTTGGGGTGGAGCTTTAGAAACTTGTCCTGCCGATAATATTTTAATTGAAATTGAAAAACCACTTCGTATGGATCCAGTAGGTTTAATGATTCCTTCTATTCTGGCGAAAAAATTAAGTATGGGTGTGAAAAAAATGGTTCTTGATATTCCTTGTGGACCAGGAACAAAATTTCCTACACCTGAAGATGGAAAAAAATTTGCACTCTTATTTAAGCAAATTGCTAAGAATGTGGATATTGAAGCAGAATGTGCAACAACTTTGGCACATCAACCTATCGGTCATACCATAGGCCCTGCACTTGAAGCAAAAGAGGCTTTAACTTTACTTATAGATTATTCTGCAGGTCCAAATTCGTTAATCGAGAAATCAACCGCATTAGCGGGTATATTACTTGAGATGGGCGGAAAAGCAGAAAAAGGTAGGGGACAAGATCTTGCTAAAGAGATTTTAAAAAATGGAAAAGCTTATGAAAAAATGAGAAGAATAATTGAAGCTCAAGGGGGCGATCCTAACATTAAACCTGAAGATATTAAATTAGGGCCATACATTAAGGAGTTTTATGCAACAAAATCAGGTCATGTTACGGGAGTTAATAATGCAATCATTAATCAAATTGCTAAAGCTGCCGGCTGCCCAAGTTCTAAATCTTCTGGAGTTGAAATATTTAAAAAACAAGGTGCTAAAGTCGAAGAAGGAGAATTAATACTAAGGATTTATTCTAATAGTCAATCTAAATTAAAGAAAGCCGAAAAGATATATAATTCTACGGGAGGGCCAATTATATTCGGTGGGATGGTATTAGAAATAATATAAGATTATACAATTATTTTTTTATCTTAATTATGATTATTGAAAATGTATTTTAATAATTTTAAATTCATATTTTTTATGCCTAAGATATTTGAAGGATTAAGAATACTAGATTTAAGTCAATTTATTAGCGGGCCTTGGACGAGTATTTTTTTTGCGGACCAAGGAGCGGAAGTAATTAAGGTGGAAATATAAACGTATATCGCGTTATAACCATAGGCTCCGCCCTTTGGTGAGGCTTTTAGACTTTTCACTTTATTTGAGAAAACAATGTTTCCGTTATTTTCTATATTAAATAGAGGTAAAAAATCGATATCACTTGATTTACGCAAAGAGCAGGGACAAGAAATCTTGAAAAAATTAGTAGAGAAATCTGATGTGCTTGTAGAAAATTTTGTCCCGGGAACAATGGAAAAATGGGGCATCGGTTATAATGTTTTGAAGGAAATAAATCCCGGCTTAATATATGCTAAAATTTCCGGATATGGAAATGAGGGTTTAGAAAGATACACCCAAAAGACTGCCTTTGATATTATTATTCAATCGGAGGGAGCAATCTTGGATGCTTTAGGGAATACTAAAGAACCACCTAAATTACCAATAGCTGATTATACGGCAGGCCATATATGTGCACTTGCAATTTCACAGGCACTTTATTATAGAGAGAAAACGGGTCGGGGACAATTTATCGATATTTCAATGCACGACATTATGTTTGCAATAAATATAAGAGCACAAGCAAGAGAATTTATTTCATTAGCCTCTAAATTAGATTTAGGTGGCAAGTTTTTACCAGTATATAATCTTTATAAAACCAAAGATGGTGTTATTGCAATGACCACGCTTACGGAAAACCAATGGAAAAGATTATGCTTAAATGTGTTAAAGAAGCCTGAATTGCTTGAAGATCCGAGATTTGATAATATTATTAAAAGATTTGATTATGTTGATTATTTGGATGATATTATTAATGAGTGGAGTAAAAATCTTACCCGAGAAGAAGCCATAAAAATATTGGAGGCTGAAAGAATTCCATGCGGAGAAGTATTAAAGATAACGGAGGTGCATAAGCATCCGCAATTAAAAGCAAGAGGTATGCTTGTTGATCACTTCGATTTTACCAAATGGGGCGTAGAAAAAGCAACTATTCCTAATCGTTTAATAAATTTTTCGGAAACTAAAGGTTCTGTTGATGCACCAGGGCCAGAATTCGGTCAGCATAATGAAGAAATATATTGCGGTTTATTAGGCTTTTCTAAAGAAGAATTAAAGAAATTAAAAAGGAAAAAAGTAATATAATCTATTTCTCAATTATATTTTTACGAATAATATTATATGAAAAAAATATAAATAAAATGCAAATTAAAACAAAACATCAAACTTATAAAAGGGTTATAAAATGAGTGAAGAAGAAAAGAAAGGAATTCTTGATAAAATCAATGAAGCCGTTTTAGATTTTGCAGAAAAAGCTTTCGGTGAATCCGGAAAGAATTTCATCCAAGAAACTCAAGAAAAAATTAAAGATTTCTCGTCATCAACAATAAAGAAATTCTTAGATTTCTCAGGAGACTTAATCGATAAGTTAGGTCTTTCCGATAATGAGCAAGTAGTTAAAGCTAAAGATTCGATAGAGGATATGCTTAAACAAGCCGGACTTTTGAAAGATGATGAAGAAGATTTCTAAATTAGATAAATATTAAAATTCTTTTTATTATTTTTTTATTTCTAAATTTATTTTTAAAGAAAATTTATATTTTTAATAAAAAATTAAAGTACATTTTTTTCTTTTAAGAAAGAGATAACTTCTTCCTTGGTAACATTATATAGCTCTGAGATTATTGTAATGCACATATCTTCTGCCATTCCAATATTTTTATAATCTTTATAAAGAGAAACCCACATTTCTTTCTGTTCATATTCTTCGGGATGTTCTTTTTGAATGTGTTGCCAATATGGTTTCTTTAATCGCTGTCCGCAATAGGGGCAATTTCTTTGTTCGGAATCTTCATTATTAGACATTTAAAAATAACCTTATTCAATTTTTATAATTATTTTAGAATAATAATATTAAAAAAAATTAGTTTAAAAAATTTTTAATTTTGAAGATTTGATAAATAATTAAATTATGATAAATATAATTGCGATTGATTTAGGTGCAAGTTCTGGAAGATTAATTTTAGGTAGTATTGATAAATCTCGATATTTATCCATAAAGGAGATATATAGATTCCCCAATTATGGAATTAAAGTTAATAAATCTCTCTATTGGGATGTGTTGTATTTATTTAAGGAGATCAAAATCGGTTTGAGAAAATATGTAGAGCAATACGGCTCAGAAGTTGAAAGTATTGGAATAGACACATGGGGCGTTGATTTTGTTCTTTTAGACGAAAATGACGAATTTATAGG
>CAZVTX010000125.1:0-9467 GCA_964629395.1 uncultured archaeon | reverse complement strand
AATTCATTATTAATTCTATTTACAAATTTATCTAAGATTTTTAATTGTTCTATCATGTCTAATAATTCATTTTCATCAATCTTATAATATTCATGTGCGATTAAATTTCTTAAAAATACAAGTTTTCTTGAAGAATCTAATTCTATTTTATTTATCAATTTTTTTTTGAAAAGAATTTCAAAAATTTCTCTGTAAGTTGAGGGATAACCTAATTTTTTAAAAGTAATTATAGATTCACCAATTTCGATTAGTGCATTAGCTGCTTGAAAACATTCCATTGCTAATGTATTATAAATAAAATAATCCGAAATATCATTTTCTTTCAACTTTAATGCATTTTTAAAATGCTCTTCAAATCTTATTATATTTTCAATGAGCTTCATTTTAATATTCCATTAGCAATTCTTTTATATAACCAACGAGTTTCTAAATAATCCCTTAGAACCCTAGTTTTAATTTCTAAAAGAGAATCTTCATCTCTTACAAATAATTCCTTCCCCCATTTGAAAACTTCATATTGAATATGGAGGGGTAAACGATGAAATAAGACAAGATCTATTTTGTCAGAATAAAGACTACCAATTTCTGCCTCATCATCAAAATTTGGATTTTTTAATATTACAGCAATATCAATATCAGATATAGGTTTATTTTGGCCTTTCGCATATGAACCAAATAGAATAATGGCTATGACTTTTGGATGTTCTTTAATTTTTTTGATAAGATCTTCAAGAATTTCTTTCATTGTTTTCATTTTTTCCTTTAATCTTTTTTTTTAATTATCATTTTCTATGACTAATTTTAAAATTTAAATTTTCTACTTTATTATCTTATTTTATTTATATATAATCTTAATATTTTTTAAAATTAAAGGACTTTAATTATCAATAATCAAAAAATTTCAATTATTTCATAAATATGCCTAAAATTGGATATTTTGATGCAGATGTAGTTACACCAGAAGAGATAATTATGGCTGCGGGTTTTACGCCCGTTCGATTATTAGGGGATCCTACAATTGAATATGATAAAGTAAATGAGCATGTTCCTCCAACCCATTGTGTATGGGCAAGAAACATTCTTGAACAGGCTCTAAGGGGTCTCGATCCTGACATCAAAGGTGTAATTACGAGTCATGGCTGTGATTGTACGAATCGTGAATTTGATATATGGGTAGAATGTGTAAATCTCAATTTCTTATTTTATTTAAATGTTCCTTTAAAACGTGATAAGACTGCTTTAAAATTTTTCATTAGAGATATGAAAGAAATGATTTCAAGAATAGAAGAAACGTTTAATGTCAAAATAACTGAGGTGAATATAAAAGAAGCAATAAAATTAACAAATAAAATAAGAAAATTACTAAAAGAAATATCCGAATTTAGGAATAAAAATATACTTAAAGGTTCAGAATTCCATGAACTTGTTAAAATGGCGCAAACAACAGATAAAGAATTAGTATTAAAAAAATTAAATGAAACCTTAGATTCAATAAGAGATAAGAGTCCATTCGATAATGATGGTTTAAAAAGGATACTCTTAACGGGTTCTGCTATTGATGATACTGAACTTTTCAGATTTCTTGAAGAACGGGGCTTCCAAATAATTATAGATGATTTATGCATAGGAACAAGATATTTTTGGGAACAAATCGATGAAAACGAAAAACCATTAAGGGCAATTGCAGAATATCATCTGAAAAAACCCATTTATTCAACTAAAATGCCCTCTTATGCTAGATTTGAATTCTTAAAAGAATTAACTCAAACTTATGAAGTTGATGGCGTTATTAACATCGCGCAAAAGTTTTGCGAACCTATGCTTTACGATCATCCATATTTGAATAAAAAATTTAAAGAATTAGGAATACCCTACTTATTTATTGAAATGTTATATAATAGAGAACAATATAAACAATTATCAACGCGATTTGATGCTTTTGCAGAAATAATTTAGGAGGTAAAAATAAAATGACCGAACAAAAAGGAAAAATGCTTAAAGCAACAATGGGTTTAAAAAATGAAATGGGAAGACATTATTTAGCAATAGAACAAGCATATAGAGATGGAAAGCCTACTGCATGGGCAACTTCAGGAACTCCTGTAGAGATATTATATGCGATGGATGTTCAACCAATGCTACCTGAAAATTCCGCAACTATATCTGCTGCAACTAAGCATTCCAAAGAATTTATTGAAATCGCTGAAGAAGAGGGCTTCTCCTATGATCTATGTAGTTATTTTAAAACTAATGTTGGAGCAGTGGTTAAGAATGTAGGAATCGATAAAGGAGGAATAAGAAAGCCAACATTTATGTTATCTAGTGATGTGATATGCGATACTCATGTGCATTGGTTCCAAGTAATGTCCGAGAGATTTGGCGGAGTCCCGCATTTTACCATTGATGTTCCGCATGTTGTCAGTAATACTTCAAGACGACAACTTGATTATTATAAAAAATATGTCGAAGAACAAATGTGGGAGCTACTTGAATTCATAAAAGAAATCACAGGCCATGAGATTAATCCCGAAAAAACCAGAGAGGTAGCCGCAAATTCATATGATCTCAGTGAAATTTGGAAGAAAATATATGAATTAAGGAAAGAAGTCCCCTGTCCGATTAGTACTAAGGACACCTTTGGCGGGTTGTTTCCGATGTTTACTATGCCAGGATTAAAGTCTCCTATAAAATTATATAAAAGGATGTATCGCGAAGCAAAAGCACGTGTAGATGCGGGGATTGGCGCATTAGAGCAGGAAGATTTTAGATTAATGTTTGAGGGCATACCTTTTTGGTATAATCTTAAATTTTTCAGCTTACTTGAAAAATATAATGCGATTATAGTTTATGAACCCTATACTTATGCATTTAGTAAATTTTTCTCGAATCCTTTTGAAACAATAACTAAAGAACAATTATTAAAAGATCCTATAAAAGCTATGAGTTCTTTAATGCTTAGCTTTTGGTATATATATGATTTGGAGACTAGAGTTAAAAAATTCGAAGAAACAATTAAAGAATGGAAAATTGATGGTGTTATTATGCATAATAATGTATCTTGCCGCCCTAACACATGCACATTTTATGATTTAAAAAGAAGGTTAATGGAAGAAATTGATATTCCATGTTTAATAATAGATGGTGATCAAAACGATCCGAGAAAATTAAACGTTGAACAAACGGCAAATAGAATTGAAAGTTTTATAGAAGTATTAAGAAAAAGAAAGAAAAGATAATAGTAATTCTTTTTTATACTCTTTTTCGAAAGCCTTCCCAAATAAGAATACAAGCAATTATTTGGAAAATTGGAGGAATTGTCGCTAAAAATAGCTCTCCTAGTCCGATAAAGAGAATTCTCCCCTCAGGGATATCAAATGCAATACCTAAAATAAAGAAAATAATACCTATAGCAACTATTATTGAATTTTTCCTTACTTGACCGCTACTTTTCGCAGCTAAAATAAAGAAAATTATTGGTAATGCTAATACTGTTAATATAAATAGTGGTAATGTAATCCATAAAAGGTTCCGGGTTATAAAATCAATTATTGAGAGGATTGTAATGATCCAGACTAATATGGAAAAGAAGAATTTCGTTTTTCTGATATAAGTCTTTTCGAGAGCAAAATATATGCAGAATAATCCAATATAGGAAACAATCGTATAGATTGATTCTAATATAAATGCATCGCCGATAAGAGGTTCTCCAGGTTTCGGTTCACCTATGTAAAACCTTACTAAGAGTCTAAAAATTCTGGCAATTATAAATAGGAAAAAAAATGGCCCAACCCAAAAGAACAGAATATTTTTTGTTCTTTTATATTCTCTGGAAAACCATATACCCGCAAAAGTCAAAAAGAAAATGCTAACAATCCATAATGATAATTCTAAATATTGAATTGTTCCTAAAGTTACTTCAATAATCATTATAAACACATTTATTTTATTATTGTAATAAAATTAATCTTATCATTATATAAATTTAACCTAAAAATTATAATAATTGAAGCTAAAGACATTTAATTGCTTGAAATTCTTATATGGACGTTTGGAGTTAAAATAAGGTATTGATCACCAATTCGACCAATTGAGCCCCCGTATTTTGCTATAAATTCCCTTAATTCATCAATCATGTCCTTTAATTCCTCTATAGTTATTGCATTATCCTCTAAAATCTCTTTTGCATTTATTATTAGGACATTATTTTTTAATAATAGGTCTTTAATTTCCCGAATTTGTGTAGTGGAGGTTAATTTATACATTTTAATTAAATAATTCTGTATACCGGAAAATGATTCAATTGTTCTTGAGATCCCCATAGCTTCTCTTGGGGAATTAATGAGCTCCTCATCCTTTTTCCAAAACTTTAGCATTAAAAATCAACTCTATTTTTTGATCTTAATTACAATATTCTCAATAAAATAGGATAATATTCGGTATTTATTTATAAGAATTATGCAGATAATATCTTCAAATTGAATATTTTCTAAGTGAAACTATTTATCTTTTTTCATATAATTATTTAATATCAAAATTTTTAATTATTTAAATTATAACCTATAACTGAGTAAAAAGAATGACCGAAAAGATAATTAATATTACTAAGGGATTAGTTCGCGCAGAATTTAATTTTTGGGTGGGAAAATACATGGATAAATTCTATGATGGTCTCGAACAAAAGAAAATCATTGGAAATAAATGTCCTAAATGTGGTGATGTATTTGTTCCCCCCAGGAAGTTCTGCGGAAAATGCAATGAATTGATTCCGTTGGAAGATAATTTGGTAGATTTACCCGATAAAGGAACACTCATCAATTTTACCGCAACACCATACAAGGTTAATGATAGAGGTCATCGAAATATTAAAAAGTTACAACCAATCGGAATGGTTCAAATTGATGGAAGCAATACTGCAATCGTATATCGACTCTTAAATATGAACCTCGATGAGATTAAAACCGGAATGAAAGTAAAAATTGAGTGGAATAGTAAAACTAAAGGCGATCCCTCCGATATTAAGGGATTCGTCAAGGCTTAAGGAGGTGACAGGAAAAATGGAAAAAGTAGGAATTGTAGGCTATTATCAGGTTAAACAATATAAGGATGCCAATTATGGTCGATATGAAATGATTTTTGAAGCAGTTAGAGGTGCTATTGATCAGGCGGGACTTAAAAAGAAAGATATCACTACAGTTATTTCCGCAACTAACGATTATTATGACGGTAGAACAATCTCTAATTGCTTTACCGTAGAGGTAGGAGGTGCTTATATGGCAGATGAAAGTAAGGTCGAGATGGATGGTGCGCATGCAATGTTATACGGCTTAATGAGAATTTTATCGGGAAATCATACATTAGCAGTTATTTGGGGTGGAAGTATGCCCTCTTGTTTTCCTTATCACTCTACACGACTATACGAGACAGATCCAACTTGGGAACGTCCAACTCAATTAGTTAATGATATAACTGCGGGAGGCTTTCAAATGAGAGCTTATATAGACAAATATAATGTAAGCTTAGAAGATATAGCAAAAGTAGCCGTCAATAATCATAAAAATGCCGCTAAAAATCCATTAGCATTGGAGGAAGCACAGATGCCGAATATAACCGTTAAAGATGTTATTGACTCTCCTATATATGCTGATCCTGTAAGAGATTTAATGGTCGCTCCTTTAGCGGATAGTGTAGCAGCCCTATTATTAGCTCCTGAAGATAAAGCTCTTAAAATAACGGATAAACCTGTATGGATTGCTGGAGTTGGATGGAATCAAGAAACTTATTATTTAGGTGATAGAGATCTGGCCGAAAGTAAATCAATGGAATTAGCTGCAAAGCAAGCATATGAAGCTGCTGGTATAAAAGATCCCGCGAATGAAATAGATGTTGCAGAAATTCATACTCAATTTGCTCATGAAGAATTGATATTAAGTGAAGCTCTGGGACTTGCGGAAAAAGGAAAAGGTAAGGAATTAACCGATAAAAATTATATTAACCCATCAGGTGGATGTCTTGGCGGAAATACGCCTTGTGCTAATGGATTAATACGAATTATCGAAGCTGTAAAACAATTAAGAGGCGAAGCTGGCGATTATCAAATAAAAAATGCTAAAAAAGCAATCGCCACTGGTCAAATTGGAATGTGCGCCCAAAATAATATAGTTTGGGTGCTTGAAAAAGGAGGTGAATAAAAAATGGGAAGACAAGTATGTGTTGCATCAGCAGGTTTTTGTGAGCATGCTTCTAAGCGATCTGATGTAAGCATGCCCGAAATGGTTAGAGAAGCTATTGATGATTGTTTGAAAAAAGTCCCGGGTTTAGAACTTAAGGATATTGATGCATTCGTAAATGGTAATATGCCCGCATTTGAGGGTGCAAATATTCCTGAATTATGGATGACCGATTGGCTTGGTGCCAGAGAAAAACCATTAATGAGAGTCACCACAGGAGGAACAACTGGAGGTTCTGTAGCGATTGCCGGATATTACACCATTGCGGCAGGATTACCCGGCATCGATACGGTATTAGCAGTTGCATTTGAACAACAAAGCCAAGGAGACACTGCCGTAGGCTTAGCTTCAGTGGCATACGGAGAAATCTCATGTTATAACTCTTTAGGGATACCATATGAACGATTAACAAGATTACTATCTGCTGGAGCCGCAATTGGGGTAGCATCATATCAGGCAACAAATTATATGCGCCGCTGCAAAATCACCGAAGAAGATTTAGCCAGAGTAGTAGTTCAAAATAGAAGAAATGCCGCTAAAAATTGGTATACACATTTAAAAATGCCTAACCTCACTATTGAAGAGGTATTAGATACACCTTACATTTCATTTCCATTACGATACGGTATGGTTTGCCCAGCTTCTGATGGAGCCTGTGCGATGTTATTCACTACGGAAGAAAAGGCGAAAGAATGGTGTGACATTCCTGTTTATGTTAATGGTGTTGCAAGTATAGCTCATGAAACTGCGATATTAGGTTATGATGGTGCGGGTTCAGGACAATTAGATCCTTCTGAACAACTAGGTGCTATGAAATCCGCTGAATTAGCATATAAACAAGCAGGAATCTCTTTTCCAAGAAAGGAAATTGATTATGCAGAAGTTTATGCGCCATTCCCCAACCAAGAATTAATGTGGGTTGAAAGATTAGGATTATTTGAAGAAAATACTGCTCCCGCAATGTATGAAAACGGAGTTACTGCTTTAAATGGAGAATTACCAATAAATTGCTCTGGAGGTGTTAATTCTACAAATGCGATCGGTGCTTCTGCTATGGAAAGACCCGCCGAAGCAGCTTTACAAATAATGGGAAAAGCCGGAAATCAGGTTCCTAAAACCGTTCACACTGCCTTAGGCCATGGTTGGGGTGGCTCCTTGAATTTATGCACAATAATGGTTATGGCAGATGAGCCAAAAAGAAAATTTGTATGAGGTGATATAAAAAATGTCAAAAATAACCCAAAGAAAACATATGGATTATGTTAAAAAACAATATGATGTAACGCGAAGAATGCCTGCTTCTTGGTATTTAAATTCTTATCGATATAAGTTTAATGTAACTCATCTTAAACCTTTCTTGGATAAACTTAAAGAAAAGAAACTTGTCGGCTTACAATGTTCCAGCTGTAACAGCGTGTTTTTTGTTCCCAAATTTGTATGCGGAAAATGTTTAGTCAAACCCGACCGCTGGGTCGATTTAAGAGATACGGGAACTATTGCTACTTATACAATATCTTATGTAAAAGACCCCGAAACAGGAGATATTATCCAAAAACCAATCGTTTGCGTAAGACAAGACGGAAGCGATACGACTCATTTAATTGAAATGAGCCCTGATGTAAAATATGAGGATACTTATATAGGTATGCCGGTTAAAATTAAATGGCGTGAGGAAACAAAAGGATCTCTCGATGATATTGAATATTATGAACCAATCGAAGATAAAGCCAAGGATATGCCTCTTAGAAAAGAATAATTAAATTTCTAACTTCATTTTTATTTACTTTTTATTCTTTGTTTTTACTAGCATTAGTCTTTTAAATTAATTATTATATTGTTATCTAAAACATACTAAATTAAAGAAGATCTTAATGTCTAATAAAAAATTTGATAAATGCATTATTTGCAATAAAGCTCTAATTTATTAACTCAAACTTATGATAAAAAAGAATTAAAATGTTATTATTGCGATAAAACGGAAATAACAAATGTTTTTTGCCCCGATGGACATTACATTTGAGATGCATGTCATTCTAAAAGTGCTATTGAAATTATTGAAAAATTTTGCAATCAAACGAATATAAAAGATCCTTTTAAGATTGCGGATAAAATAATGAGACATCCTAAATTTTCGATATATGGCCCCAAACATCATGTTCTCGTTCCTGCAGTAATTTTAACAATTTTAAGGAATAATGATATTAAAAAACCTAATTGAACCGATATTACGCTAAAAGAGATTAAAGAGGCAATTAGAAGAGCATCGAAGGTTCCAGGCGGATGGTGCGGCTTTTATGGAGCTTGTGGGGCGGGTATTGGTTCGGGCATTGCCATAAGCATTTTCACGAGTGTAACTCCCGCAAAAGATAAAGAAAGGACATTAGCAAATAAAATGACGGCTCATTCTCTTTCTAAAATCGCCGATAATTTAGAGCATTGCTGTAAAAGATCCGTAAAAATTGCAATAATGGAAGCTCTTGCATTCTTGAAAGAAGAGTTTAATATTAAATTAAATTTTAATCCAAAAAATTGTATTTTCTCGGATAAGAACGATAAATGCGAAAAAGATAATTGTCTTTTTTACTAAAAATAATTATCTTTTAGTTAATTATGAACATTATGCATGATAAATTAAATTGTGATATACTCCTAAATTTCATTAAATCACGTCAGAGTATTAGAAAATTTAAAAATGAACCAATTAAGAAAGAAATAATTGAAAAGATTTTAGAATGCGGCAGATATGCCCCATCTGGCTTAAATAATCAACCATGGAAGGTCTTAATTATACAAGATAATGAGCTTAAATTTAAATTATCCGAACTTACACATTATGGAAGTATTATCCGAAATGCTCCTGTTAATTTTGCCGTATTTTATGATATTGAAAGAGGATATAATCGTGTGAAAGATATATTAGCAATTGGAGCTTTTATAGAGAATCTTATTCTTGCTGTTCATGCATTGGATTTAGGAGCAGTTTGGCTCGGAGAAATTTTAAACCAAAAAGAAAAGGTAAATGAATTATTTGGTTTGGATGAAAATAAGTTTGAGCTGATGGCGGTAATTGCTATGGGAAAACCGGACGAAAAATTGAAAGAATTAAGTGATAGAGAACGACGAGAAATCTCGGAATTTTGCCAATGGCGATAAGTGCTTTGTTAAAAATCCTAATCTAAGAGAATTTATGAAGGAGTTAAAAAATTAATCAAATATTAACACTAATTCTAATTTATGAAT
>CAZVTX010000124.1:0-9513 GCA_964629395.1 uncultured archaeon | reverse complement strand
CGGAGTTAGATGCAGATGCTACAAGTGCTTCTGCTACTGCCTTAATTGATTTAGGATTACGCTTGAGTGAAGCGACCTATCATGGTGCTTTAAAAGAGATTGTAATGCATAACGACTTGGGATACATTATCCTTATGGCAATTAATGATGAATACATCGTTTTTGGAGGTTTAAAAAACCCCTATAGAATCGGTTATTATTTAGGATATATACGAGATATGGCTAAAAAATTAAATATTTTAATTTCTGGCGGAGAAATCACGGAAATGGCATTATCTATGGAGGGGGCTGAATTAGAAAAAATAAAACCACAAGAGATAGAAGAAGAAGTCGTAAAGCCAATAAAACCATCAGTTACTGAGGATATTGAAGCTTTAGATGGGCTACTTAATTTTTTGGATGAATGGGAAAAAGAAGGCATTGATTTTGAAGATTTAGACACAGGAGCGGAGGGAGGTATTGTATCAATACCAAAATCTATATCCGTAGATGTATTAAAATCTGAAGAATCAGTTGGTCCTTCTATAGATGAACTTGAATCTTTCAATGAAGAATTGGAAATAGGAACAGAAATACCATTGCCAACTTCAAAATCGGAATTAAAGTCAAGTACAGATTTTAAAGTATATCCCGATGAAGTTCCGCCGGTTCCATTGGAAGATTATACACCTATTGAAGTGGGATCTGAAGAAACCGAAGAAATCTCCGCAGAGTCTGAACAATATGAGTATCCTGTTAGCGAGGCTACCGAGTCAGAAGCTCAAGGTCCTTATGTATATGAATCTATAGAGGAATCGTCAACACAAGAAGAAATTGTTCCGCCCGAAGAATTACCTCCTTTAGATGAATTAGAGATACCCGATTTTGATTCCGAATTCTCTGCTACAGAATATGATGTTGATTTTATTTTAGAAGAGGAAAGCGAAGCCTTGGATAAAGTTCTTAAAGAACTTGGTTGGGATGATGAAGAGAAATGATATATTAATTTTATAATTCAATTTTAACTCAAATAGTTTTTTATAGAAATTTAACGATAATAATTTTATGAATAATATTGAAATAATTCATGAACCAAAGGCTCCTTTAGGAAAAACGATTTTATTTGCTTTACCGAGGACGGCCGCTTCAATTGTCCTTACAGTTATAGATTTCGCTATTTTCTTTTTATATATTGAAGGTTATGCTAAAGATATTGAAATTTTTCCGCTCTATGTTGGCATTTCAACTTTTGCAGGAAAGCTTGCAATTGCAGCTTCTCAATTTTTTATGGGATATCTCTCTGATGGTATAAAGACAAAACGGTTAGGGAAAAGAAAACCTTTTATTCTCATTAGCGCACCAATTTTGGCGATATCATTTTCATTCTTATTATTACCGAGTATATTTCTAGGATCCAATCCTGATATAATGACATTATTTTTATGGGTTCTTATTTTTAATGTGCTCTTTCAATTTTTTTACGGTTCATTAACGACACCTTATCAATCATGGATGGCTGAACAATTTGTCGTGAACCAGAGGCCAACTGTAGCTGCGTGGCAAAATATCTTTAATTATATTGGGACTGCTATTGGAGTTATATTTGTATATTTTATTGTTCCTTCGGTTATGGCAGATTTTTATATCACACGTCAAATATCGCCTATATACACCATTTTTGCAGTGACTTATGCATTAATTATCGTAATACTATTCTATATAACCGCAATCTTTTTACCCGTTGAAAAAACACCTCCAATAGAAATTGATCTGATAAATGATTTAAAAGAATTGATTAAAGATAAGAATTATATTAGAGTTTGCATGCTAGTTGGAATTTCTTCTTTGACATGGTCGATGATAACAGGTCTTATGTTAGGTTATGTGGAAAAAGTCTTACATTTAAAAAATGCCATTTATGGTGCGGGTGGATTAGCTATTGGAGTAGTATGTTCTTTATTTATATGGAAAAAAATTATCGACAGAGTAGGGAAAAAGAAAGCTTTAACAATTATTTTTATATGGGCGATAATTTCATTACCTTTCGCAGGGATTGTACCCCTATTTCCATTTGAAGATTTTACCGCACCCGCAATGATATTAGTAATAATAATCTCAGCATCACTTGGAGGATGGTTTTTATTTCCGTATATCATTTACGCCGATTTAGCCGAAAATAACGAGAAAACTAGCAATGAAAACGAATTAAAAGCAGGACTTTATACGGGATTTCCGAGTATTTTACTAAATATCTTTCAAGCATTTGGATATTTAATGATCGGCTTAATTTTATTGCTTCCTAATGTTCCTGATAAGGATTATTCATTCGGATATCTTATATGGGCACCTATTGGCTCTTTAATTCTTATTATTGCACTTTGGTATCTAAGAAAATATATTACGCTAGATTTTGAATGGGAACTACATAAACGATAATTAAATTTTAAATTTCTTATATTAATTCATTTTTTTATTAGGAATTAGTCAAATATTTAAAAATAAATACAAAATAAAACAAATCACTTAATTTTGATTAAATAAACAGAATTAATAATAATATCTTTTATCTTTTACCAATACTTTCACATTTAAAGCTTCAGGACCCTTATTACCATCAGATTCTTTTAATTCAAATTCTACTAAATCTCCCATATCAAGTTTTTTAAATCCTTCCATATTTATATTAGAATAATGAACAAAGATATCATCTTCAGCATCCATTGTTATAAATCCATAGCCTCTTTTTATATCAAACCATTTAACATATCCTTGTTTCTTTTTAGCCATTTTAATTCATAATATTATAATAGGAAATTAAGTAGAAAAATAAATTCTTCTTTTAAAATATTTTTATAAATTTTCCGATTTCTTTAAGTAAAAACAATAAAAAGAAAAATAATATTCAATTAAAATTATTGAATATGAAGATTTTTGAGAAAGTCTTAGAGATTTATAAGAAATATTACATTTGTCCTCATTGTTTAGGTAGAATGTTTTCATTATTAGGGTCTGCTGCAACAAATTTAGAAAGGGGAAATTCCCTTTTACTTTCAATAGTTCTTGATTCCCATGCAGAATATCTTAATGAGGGAGCCGATTATTCTGAAAATGCAATTAATATTTTAAAATTATTAGCTGAAAACGGGAATTTTTTACCGGCTCAAAAAGTTTTAGATAATGAGGGTATATCTTATGAAAAAACTGAAAATCCTAAAATATGTTTTTTATGCGAAAACATTTTTTCGGATTTAGAATATTATGTAGAAAAAGCTTTAAATGAAGTAGATGATATAGAATTTCAAAATTTTTTAGTAGGAACTACAGTAGATCCAGCAATAGTTAATAAAGAAGATACTTTTAAATCAGAATTTAACATTGTTTCAGCTGAGGCATTTAAAAGTCATTTTAATAGGGAAATTGGTAAGAGGCTACTAAAAAGATTGAAAAAACCTGTTGAATTCGCAAGTCCAGAAATAGTTATTCTATTTAAATTAAGTTATGAATCCGTAGATATTGAAATTATTATTAAACCTTTATATATTTATGGAAGATATAATAAGTATCTTAGAGGTATACCCCAAACACACTGGTTATGTGGATATTGCAGGGGGAGAGGTTGCGATATATGTAATTTTACGGGAAAACGATATGAAACAAGTGTTGAGGAGTTAATATCTGAAGAATTTATTAAAGAATCGAAGGCTACAGGATCAAAATTTCATGGGGCTGGTAGAGAGGATATTGATGTTAGAATGTTAGGAGATGGACGACCTTTTATTTTAGAATTAAAAAATCCAAAAATAAGAAATTTGGATTTAGAAAAAATTGCAAATAGAGTAAATCAAATAAATGAAAATAAAATAAGAATTTTTGATTTAAGATTTAGTTCCAAAAAAGAAGTTATAGAACTTAAAGCTAAAGCAGAAGAAGTAAGAAAAATATATAATGCCCTTGTTATTTCTGAAGAAAATCTATCAAAAGAGGTCTTTGAAGAAAAACTTAAGCAATTACAAGCAACTTTTATAAATAATGTCATTTATCAGAGAACCCCTAAAAGAGTAGCCCATCGAAGAGCAGATAAAGTAAGAATTAAAAAGATATATAATATAGAAGGTAAATATATTTCGCCAACCACATATGAATTTATTATAGAAACCCAAGGTGGCACTTACATCAAGGAATTGATAAATGGTGATGATGGAAGGACGGAACCATCCTTTTCAGATATTTTTGGGATTCCTATTGAATGCAAACAATTAGATGTCATCAAAATTATTCATTAATTTAAAAAAACAATAAAATTCACATTTTTTTAAGAATAAAATTATTTTAGAAAAGCATTAAAATTAGCAAAGTAAATAAATTATGAATCATATTTCTACTAAACCATACTACTACTTATTATATTTAATAAATTCATAAGAGGATTTAAATTGACCGTTCATAAAGGATATAGAAATAAATGCAGAAGAAGGCACCGTAAACATATTCGTGCTAAAGGATTAGGATCTGTTGAGAAATATCTGATAAAATATGAAGTTGGAGATAAAGTAGACATTATTACCGATCCTTCACAACATAAAAGAGGAATGCCGCATAGAAGATATCACGGGTTAACGGGGACGGTAGTCGGACAGAGAGGAAGATGTTATATTGTAAAGGTTAGACGGGGAAATTCTATTAAAACACTTATTATAGGAACAGAACATTTAAGGAAAAGCAATTCGATTTTAAGTAAAACAACATAGTGATACAATAAAAAATCTTTTTTGTGAATAAAAATGTTAGGAAGAAAAATAGAGGAGAAAACCTTATCAATTCCAGAAGTTAAAAAAATAATGGAAGATGTAAAGGAAAAAATAATGCAGATTGATCCAGATGAGGATATGTCTACTTTTCAGAAAATTACATACAAATATGTGAATAAGTTCGCTAAAATGTCCGATAAAGCAGCAAAGAAAATCCGGAAATTACTTATAGATAAATATAATATAGAGGAACTTTATGCAGTAAATATAATTAATATAGATCCTCAAACTGTTCCCGAATTAAGAATTATTTTAGAAAAAAGTCTTGTAGGTAAAACTTTTAATGATGATCAACTTCAAGAAATTCTTTACGAGATCCAAGAATTAAAGAATTTTTAAGGTTTTTAAATAATATCAAAGAATTTATAAGTGTAAGTTGTTTTAATCTAAATGAACTTCTCTCTAAGAAAATAGAGATTTTTAAAATTCATATTTTTAAATAATGATTTTCAAAAAAATTTATTCAAATAGCTATTGGAAAAAGATAAAGAATGGAAAGAAGAGACCGGATGCGAAGGAGGCCTCCTCAGAGGAGACCATATCAAAAAAAACCAAGAAAGAAAAAGCAATTTATAAAAAAGAGCAGACCAGTTGTAATATTAGATGTATTACCGCATGGGCATCCGGATGATGAAAGACCGAGCTGGGCAAGAACTCCAATAGCACAAGTATTAACTCCTGAGGATTTTGTTCTCTATGAAGTAAAATTACCTGATAAAAATGTCAAATTAAACATTCAGGAAAGAAAAACTTACGAACAATTTGTTAAAGAAGGTAAACTTAAAGATGTCTTAAGAAAAATAAATTATGATGATTTAACGACCACTGCCAAAGCATTACTTTTACCGATTTTAGAAGAGGAAGTTAAAAACTATGAAGAGATGTTTGTAAATTTCTTTAATAATTCTACTTCAATTACTCCGAGGATGCATGCTTTAAAATTAATTCCGGGTATTGGAAATAAACATATGTGGCAAATTTTAGAAGAGAGAGAAAAGAAAAAATTTGATTCTTTTGAAGAAATTTCTAAAAGGACAAGTGTTTCCAATCCTGCAAAGCAACTTGCTCAGCGAATTTTGAAAGAACTTCAGAGAGATGTAAAATATTATCTTTTTAGTAAAACACAAAAATATGAATAGGAAAAAAATCCAACTTATTTTAAATAAATTAAATATTAATCCAAGCCGACTTAGAGGGCAAAATTTTTTAGTTGATAATAATATAAGAGAAAAAATCGTCAAAATTGCAGAGATTAATGAAAATGATTATATTTTAGAAGTTGGACCCGGATTAGGATTTTTAACAGAATTATTAGTAGAAAAGGCAAAAAAAGTTTATGCTATTGAAATTGAAAATAAATTTTCAGATTATCTTAAAAATAAATTTGAAAAATATGACAATTTTGAAATAATTAATGCGGATATTTTAAAGATTAAATTACCCCCCCATAATAAAGTAGTATCAAATTTACCATTCTCATCAACCGGACCTATAATTGAAAAACTTTTTTTCAAGGAAAATCCTCCCGAAGGGACATTAATCTTGGAGAAAAAAATCGCTAAAAGAATTATTCCCGATAATGGTTATAAAAATATTTCAAGAATTACGATTGGTGCAAATTCTTTTTTCAAAACCTTAAAATTAATTAATATTTCAAAAAATTCATTTTATCCTGTTCCTAAAATAGATTTAGCTTTAATTAAAATTGCACCTTTGCAAAATATTAATCCTTTTTTAAAGAATGAAAAAACACGTAAATTTTTTCTTAAGTTTATTGCCGGTGTAATGCCATATAAAAATAAGAATTTATCTAATGCACTAATATTATTTTTAAAAAGAGAATATGGAAGGAGCTTTAACAATGAAATTATAGACAATATTATTAATATATCAGGATTTGGTTCAAAAAAATTATTTACTTATAAGATTAATGATTTTATTGAGATTGCTAAACTTTTATATGATTATTTACAGACTAATATCTCGATAACGTGAATAATATTGTTTCCAGACCCTATAATTGAATATGATTTTGAAAATGTTTATAATCCCGGCGAGGATTCTTACCTTATTCTCGATTTTATTAAAAATAACATTAATAGTGAATATTTTGATGGAATTCATCTTAAGGATATTAAAAATATTTTAGATATGGGAACGGGAACCGGAATTATTGCGACAATGCTTGCAATAATAAAGAAAAAATCTTTAAAATTCAATCCATCTATTTATGCTTCAGATATTTTAGATGAAGCGATTTCACTTGCGAAAAGAAATGCAGAATTAAATTCAGTAAGAAATGAGATAGTTTTTATCAAATCAGATTTATTTACTTCCTTCCCATCTGAATTAAGGGGCATTTTTGATATAATTTTCTTTAATCCTCCTTATTTGCCTTCAATTAAAAGTTCGGAAAATGTCAAATTAGATTTTAGTTGGAATGGCGGAAGAAAGGGATTTGAAATATTCATTGAATTTCTTCATCAAGCGAAGGATTATTTAAATCAAAAAAATAATCCCAGGATATATTATATATGCTCCAGTGCCGTTAATTTAGATAGATTTTATGAAATAATTGAAAAAAAAGGATTTAAAAATAAAAATTTGGATAAAAAAAGAGTTTTTATGGAAGAAATATATTTAAATAGATTAGAAATAAAATAATTAAAATGGTCTCCTATTCCTCCTTTTTAAAGTTAATACAATTCCATTTTTCAATAATATTCGCGTTAAATTATTAAATAATAGAGAAAGCTCTTCTTGATTAAATACTGCACGCTTATGGGCTTCAATTTGGGGAATTGGTAATCCATAATATTCATTTAAGCTGGATATAGGGAGTAATAGAGCCGAAATAACATCTGCTTTCTCAGAAATATCTTTATTTTTACTTTCTTTATCAATAAAGAATTCTATTCTACAAGGAGTATCATATTTTGCAGTCTTTAAATAAAATGCATAAAAAGAAAGATTTAACTCATTTAATAAATCGCTATTATAAAAATTATTTCTTTCTGAATTATTACTTGATTGTCTTTCACATTTGAATACGCAACTTCTCTCTGATTTATTTAAAATTCTATTAAAAAGATCTAAATCAGAAAAATATTCCATAATTTGACGATAATTAATATCAAGAAATTCCTTTAAATAGGAATAGTTAGGTTTTAATAACATAATAGAATCACGCAATAAATTAGTGAGAATTGAATTTCTCGTATCTTTTATTGAACCAATTAAAAGGATATTCTTTTCTTTACATTTTTCATATAATCTCATATATTCTTTTACTAAACGATGATATTTTGAAATTAAATCAAGATCTTGGGAAAGATAAGCATTTAAAGGAGAATTCATTATTGAGCCATCTATAATTACAAAATCTATATCAGATTGATTCTCAATTAATCTATTAAGGAGATTTATTTCCATATATGTCATTTCTATTGAAGTTGATGCCTCAACCGCTTGTTCCTCTTTATTTTTATAATTACCTTTAATAGAATAATTATTATAGCCGCCTAAATCCGGAAAAAAGCGAATTGTAGCATCATGACTTTTACGAAAATAATATTTAACGGCAATCGCCTTTAAAAATGAAAAATCAACATCCATAAATTTTTTTACCACGGAGCTTCCATCAACACATACAACATTTAGTCCTTTTAAATTTGCAGGAAAAACACTTTTTTTAAGAAATTTTTCTTTGATTAAATAATTTGGATTTTCTATAAAATTAGAAAAATCTAATAAATCAATATTTTTTAAAATTAAACGAGCAAAATTACGTTTTCTTCTTTCTAATTCAATATAATTATTTGCAATATTTTGTAACTCGTCCAACAATAGCCGTTCTTTAGTAACTCCTGAAATAAAATCCTCTATGCTTATTAATTCCGAATTATTTATCGAAAAATTTTGCTCTTTCAGAAAATCTTGCTTTAAAGTCATTATGAGAAGTGAAAAAAAGGATATTTATAATAACAAAGGGGTATTAAATTTTTTAATTTATAAAATAAATATCTCTTTCTTATAAGAATGAATTTAGGAGAAAATCCTTGGATACTTATCGGATTTATGTTCTTCGAGTTATTATTTATTATAGTTCCTATAAAAATATCAGCAAAAGTTGAGAAAAAGCGATTTTCAGATATTCTTAAGGAGATTGGATTCAAATATGAAAATGAGCATTATTCAAAAAAAATTTTAAAGATTTTTTCGGGAATAAGTTTAGGTGTCTTTTTTTATTTTATAGGGGGATATATTATTTTCTTTTTTAGAAATATCATCGTTGAGAATATATTCGGCACGACATTTGTCAAAACGGGTGAAAAAGGAGCAATTGAAACATCTCCTGTTAAGCCAAACATAATTCAATTAGTAATTATTATTATTTTAGAATTTCTTTTAGTTGCAATATGTGAGGAAGCGTTTTTTAGAGGGTTTTTATTAACGAAATTAGCTAATAAAATGAAAAAATGTAATGCTGTGATCATTTCTTCAATATTTTTTGCTATATATCATGTTCCACCTTTTATTGTCCCAATTGCTACAATAATTACGTATTTTGGTTATTTTTTTTCTTTTGGTGTTCTTTTATCCTTAATTTTATATTTATTCAAAGGTTCTTTAATTCCTTGTATTTTTGCCCATGGATTTTTCAATGTTTTGATTATCATTTTGTAAAATTTGAATAAAAATGTTGTGAGAATGAAGATTCATTTTT
>CAZVTX010000123.1:0-9565 GCA_964629395.1 uncultured archaeon | reverse complement strand
TCTTTTACATTCCAAATATATACAGCAAAATACAAAAGAAATCCAAATAAGAGGACTACAAGTGTAAATGAAACTAAAAACGGGATCGCATTAATAAATAGATCGCCTAGAGTCGTCTCAACAATCATATAAAAATATAGGTTTCTTTATATTTTTAAAGATTTTCATCTAAAATTTTTTAAATTAATTTATGAGGAATTATTTATTTTAAAGTCTTACTTGAGGTAAATAGACAATAAAATTAGTTCCTTTGGTGTAATCACCTTCAACATTATCTTTTATATCTATAAATCCCCCATAAGAGTCTACAATTCTTTTAACTAAAGAGAGCCCTAAACCAATACGCTTGCTACTAACATCATCAATTCCAATATTTTCAAATAAAATTTTTCTTTGTCTCGGATGGATTCCAATACCATTATCTCTAAATTCAAATCTGGCATAATTTATATCATTCTTAATCTCCTGAGAGACGATAATATCAACTTTTTTTACATGACTTTCATTATGTTTAATAGCATTTAGAATAATATTTTCAAATAAATCTTCTAAAAATTCATTTCCTTTTATTATAATATTTTTTAAAAAAGATTTTATTGTGAGTTCTATATTATGTACTTTATATGATCGCTTAAAAAAATTCAATGTTTTAATTAAAATTTCATAAGCATTTATTTCAACAAGTTTTAAATCACTTTCATTTATAGCCGAGAGTTTTCTAACATTTTCTATTAGTTTAGATCCTCTTTTAACCTGTTCATCAATAATTTTTAAGCTTTCACCAATTAATTCATTTATAGAGGGATATTTTTGAATCTGGTTTAAAATTAATTGGGAGCTAAAAAGAATATTTTGCAATATATTATTAATGTCATGCGTAAAAATATCTTTATAAAATTCTGCACGATTATAGGCATCACGATAAAGTTTTTCAGATTTTTTTAATTTTTCCATTGCTTCTTTTCTCTCGGTTATATCCTCAATAGCCATTAATATTTTGCGGGTTTTTCTATCTTCATAATATAATCTTCTTGCATTAACTAACAATATACGTTTACCGATACCTTTGAAAATTTGCTCAATTTCAAAATCTTCAAATTTAGTATTTTTAGGAATTATATCTTCTAATAAGGAACGTAATTTAGGGAAATCAAATAATCCCTCGCCAATATTATATATTATTTTATTTTCTACTTCTTCTTTAGGTAATTTAAATTTATTGTAAAAAGATTTATTTGCGGATATTACACGGAATTTATCATCCAGAACAATTAACGGCTCTCTTATTGTTTCGACTATACTTTCAATATATTCTTTATCTTCTTGTAGTTTTATTTCGGATCTTCTTTGTTCCGAAATATCCCTAAATATTAAAACTACACCAATTATTTCACCATCTTCATTTCTAATTGGAGCACCACTATCAGCAATAAACAGTTCTTTTTTACTTTTAGTTATTAATATCGTGTGATTTGCAAGTCCAACAACGATTCCTTCGCGAAGAACTCTTTTTACGGGATTTTCTACTGGACTTCGTGTTTCTTCATTAATTATATGAAATATTTTTTCTAAAGGTTGATTTATACTTTCATTTTCACTATATTCCGTTAATTTTTCAGCCATAGGATTCATAAATATTATATAACCCTTTTTATCTGTAGCAATGACTGCATCTCCGATGCTTTTCAAAGTGGTAGAAAACCATTCTTTAGTTTCTTTGTATTTCTGCGCGAATTCTTTAATTGTAATTAATATTTTATTAAACCAATTCTTACTTTCTCTAAAAAAGTTTTCTAACTCATCAAAGTCTTTTATTTTTTTTTGAAACATATCAATTAAGTAAAAAATGTTCCCACTTATATATTGATTGAAAAAAGTGAAAATTTCGTATAATAAGAACTTCGCAAATATATAAGATTGGTAATAATAAAATATAAATCCTTAAAAATAATCCAAATTCTCAATAATAATTTTAATGATAAACTTAAAGCTTCTCATTAAATATATCCTTTTAAGTATAAAAAATATTAAATAGAATATTTAAATAGATTTTTCTATCTTCTTAAAAATAAAAAGATTCTAATCAAAAAGATTCATTTTATATTTTCATAATTAAAAAATTTCAGATAAATTATAGAATAAGAATTAAATTTTGAATTTATCGAATTTTTCTCTTATTACACATACGCTACAGACTTTATTTGAGCTTGGTTCTTTACATATTTCACATCTTCTTAGAGGTGAGCGATATACACGTTCTCCAAGAATTGGATAAATCCTTTTTAGAAATTGTAAATAGAAATTAAGTTTAGCACCTGGAAATTCCTTTTCAATCTGTTCTAAGATTTTTTTACGCTGTAATGATGTAGCCTTTTTAGAATAGGGGCATGCACCTTCTTTATATTCAATTTCTAAAAACTTACAGTAATATAAATTTTCAATATCGAAATTTAAACATAAAGGTTTAATCTTTTTAACAAAACCCATTTCTTTCTCTAATACGGGATATTGTTTTTGTAGATATTCAATATTCCAATTTAATACATTTCCAAAAAGCACAGAAACCTCATCATCTAAATTATGTCCCGTAGCTACAACGGTATACCCTAAATCTCGTGCAAATTTGTTTATATAATATCGTTTTAAAGTACCGCATAGAGAGCATACAGGTTTAATTTTCATTTTTTCAAGACTAGGTAAGGGTGCAATAAATTCCTCAAGTTTGGCGATATGTAATTTACACCCCAATTTTTCGGCTAATTTCAGACATACTTCTTTTGATTCCTCCGAATTTCCGGGGATTCCCAGGTCTATAAAAATTCCATCGACATTAAAACCTAAATTATTTAAGCAATACCAGAGTGCTAAGCTATCTTTACCTCCCGATACCGCAATCAAAACATTATCATTTTCAGAGATCATTTTAAATTTCTTAATAGTTCTTGAGACCCTTCTTTCATACCATTTTTTATAATGTTCTTTACATAGAGATAAACGATGATGTATTAGATCAATATCGGCATTTTTACTGATACCTTCATTCTTACACATCCGACATTTTCGCTTACTATTAGAAATCATAATTTCTCGAGTTTTAAAGTTAATTTTCTATAATAAAAAATTCAAATTCACTAAATAGCTTATCTTTTTTAATGAATTCCGTAAAAAATGCACCAATAGGATATGGGGAATTTTTTCCCACCACAATAAAATTTAAATATAAAACAAGATTTTTTATAAATCGAGGGTTGTCATTTTTTAATTGACATGATAACTTTGACACAATAGATAGAGGTGATATTATTGTCTGAAGATAGAAAATCCCGAGAATTGGCTATTAGAAGAGAAAATCCTTTTTCCTTATTCCAAGAAATGGACAGATTAATGGAAGATTTAGAGAGATCTTTTTTCGATGACCTTTATTGGCCTTTTAGCAGACGCCGATTTAGAAATTTGATGAGAACAGCGGAAGAAGAGCCAATCTTCAGAACTCCGCTTACTAACATCACCGAAGAAAAAGATGCTTATATTATTACGGCTGAAATGCCGGGTATTGACAAAAAAGATTTAGAAATTACTATACATGATGGAACTCTAGAAATTAAAGCCGAAGCTGAAGAAGAAAAGAAAGAAGAAAAGAAAGGAGAATTTATTCGTAGAGAATATCATAGCTCAAAATATTATAGAGCCTTCAAATTACCCGAGTATATTGATGAAGATAAAATTGATGCAAAACTTGACAAGGGTGTTCTAAAAATCAAGATTCCTAAAGTTGAACCCCCAAAGCCGGAGAAAAAGAAAATTGAGATTAAATAATAAGAGAATAAATAATTTATATTCTTAAAATTAAAGATTTTTTTTATTATTATTATTTACTACACCAGAATTTTATTTCCTTTAAAAATATATTTTTTATTTTGATTTAAAAAAATTATATTATAAAAAAATAAAAATATTAAAAAAAGGAGTCATTAAAACATGAATTTGGCATTGCTTACATTCGTATTTGCATTGTTTATTATAATTTTAATCAGTTATGCGATAAAAGATTTTGATTTTGTAGCAATTTCTCTTTTTTGTAGTTTTATTGCTGCTATGACTACGGGAGTTATTTTAGGGCTCAACTTTAATGACTTTATTGGATATATTGAATTCCAGGTAATAATCATTATCTTAAGTATGAGTATTATTACAAAAATAGCAAGAGATTCCCAGATTTTAGAATTTTTAGCGATAAAATTATTTAAACTTGCTAAAGGAGATGAAAGAGTGTTTTTTTACCTTATCTGTATTATAGCAACCTTATTAGCAGCAATCATCTCAGATGTAGTTGTAGTCCTAATTTTAGCACCGATTATTGTAAAATTATGTAAAATCCTTAAAACACAAGCAGGAACTTATCTCTTAGGAATGACAATATGTATAAATATCGGTTCTATTATAACACCATTTTCGAGCGGGGAAAACATTATGATTTCAACTTATTTTAAATTAGATACCCTATATTTTATTGAAAATTATTGGATTTTCTCATTTTTTCTGTTATTTATTACGATTTTCCTAATAGATCAATTAATTTTAAGTAAAGAACCTAAAGTCGAATTTGAAAGAAAATTAATGCTGGTGGACTTTCTTGATGAAAAATTTCTCATAAGTAATAAAGCAATGTTTTATTTCAATAGTATCGCAATTATACTTACTATAATTCTTTTTGCGATTTTTCCATCAATTCTTTATTTTATTGCAGCAATCTCTGCTTTAACACTAGTAATCGTTAATAAAAGCCACACTAAGAAGAAGATGAGAGATCTATTAAGCGAAATTGAGTGGGAAATTATTTTCTTTTTTATTTCACTATATATAGTAATTGGTTGTTTACTCGAGGCAGGTTTTAGAGAAATTTTCGAGAATATACCTTTTGAGAGATTTGATACATTCACGCTTAGCTTGATGATTTTGCTAATTGTAAGTTTGGTTTCGGGGTTTGTCGCAAATACGCCAACAGCCTTAGCCTTTATTCCTATTATAGATATCTTAATTTCAGACCACGGTTTTCCTGCCATACCGCTATTATTCGGTTTTATAATAGGTATTAATCTCGGAGGCAATATTATCCCCCAAGGTGCAGCTTGCGATGTAATGACCCTAAAAATAGCTGAACAAGAAAATGTAAAAAATTTAACCTATAAAAGATTATTAAAAGTAGGGTGTGCTTTTGCTATACTTCATATCGTCCTTTCAATTGGATATTTATTCCTTTTAGTTTTATTTATTGGATGAAAAGAATAAAGTTGGATCCATGAAAGGAAATATGAGGTGATAAAAGTACGAGATTTGTACCATGGAAATATGTAGAATCTTGGGAGTGTATTGCTTGCGGTCAATGTTGTAGGTTATTTAATGTGCCATTGAAAGGTATCGAGATCGCACGGCTTAGTAAAATATTTGGGACGGATATATTTGATTATAAGAAGAAACCTGGCACAGCCTATTTAAAACGTCTCCCTAATGGAAAATGTATTTTCCAATACAATAATTTTGGATATAATCTATGTGCTATTCAAGAATTAAAACCTCTTGCCTGTAAAATTTTTCCGTTTTTTATTTTCAAATCTTTCAATAAAGAAGCCCAATACATTTATAAGGGAGTTTCATATAACGTTTACCTAAATCGAGCATGTTGTGCCATCAAATTTGGAAAGCCTTCTGCCAAATTTGTTTACAAGACAATTCCAGAGGCAATTAAATTAACTATTAATCCATATCATAAGTTAAAAGAGCTCACTTGCAAAAACATCAATTTTTTTAAACATTTTCCTTATCTTTATTAACTTAAATTTCATAGAAAAAAAATCATTGAAAATACATCGTATATCCTTCAGGGGCATTCAGCTGAGATAAGCGTCTCTTATTCTCTTCTTCCTTTGCCTTATTCATATAGTTTAATAATTGTTCTTTTATTTGTATACCTTCTTCGATTAATTCTTTTGTTTCGATATTCATATTGTATATTTTATTCAAAACTTCTATGATTGCCGCCGCTGCTTCAGGGGTTGGATATGCGAGAACCGGTGCAAATAAGGCATAAACATCCAGTCTGGTTGTTAATGCTTCATTTATAATAGTAGCTTCAGGACCTGTTATTATACCGCGTTCGAACTTTTTTAAGTTTAAGCTTTCAAAATAGTCCGTTTTATGTTCTTCGGCAGCATAATAGACGGGATATTCATTAATAATGCCTTCTTGAAGTATTCCTTGAAAAACAACAATTTCACTTGCCAATACATCTTCTGAGAGTGCCCAATTAATTATTGTTCTCGCAAGATCGTTGTATGCTGATGGAATATGGAAATGCACATCGCATACACCAATAATTAAATTATATCTCGGTGTATAATAAATTCGGAAAGAATGCCTTAAAACGCCACTATCAAACACCGATATTGGAGGCAAATATTCACTTGATATAAATCCAATCTCTCTTATATCGGGTATTTGTTGTACTAAAGTGCTGACGACCATCTGTCCAAGAAAGCCTGCACTTGCAAATCCTAACATTATTGTTGATCCCGGAATAATCTCCACATCGAAATCGTATATTACAATTTTACTATTTCTTCCCGGATCGCAAACATATTCTTTTTTAACCATAATACCTCAACCTATTTAGTTATTTTTCTATATTTTAATAATCGCAAATTCTCAATATAATTGTATAATTTCTTTTGCTTTAATCGTGCACGAATCATTTGATAAAATCTATTTGAGCGAATTTTATTAAAATATGATTCAATGTTATACCAAGGCATCTTTTCGGCACCTCCCAAAAGAATTATTAATTTGATTATTCTTTAGGGAAGATTTCTATTGTGGCAATTCCGTTATTAACATTTAATTTGACATTATCAAGGCAACTTTTAAATGGTAATTTGATTAATCGATAGTATCGATGATCATCGTTTTCTGCTGTAAACTCTAATTCTTTTCCATTTTTTAACAGATTTAAAACAATGTCCTCTACTTTTATTCCAGGTACATCGAGAATTATTTCCAAATAATCGCCTTTAGTAATGATCTCTCCAGCAGGCTCGATTAATGGAGGCTCATTATTAGATTCTTGAGGCGTTAGCGAAAGCTCGTTTGCGTCTATTACTTTTTGATTTTCATCAGAGATAATATTAAATTCTTTGACGTTAAAACGATCAAATAAATTATTCATAAAATTCTTTATTTCATCGGGATTGAGATCTCCGTCTATTTTAATCTCAGGTTTATCCATTCCAGTTTCATAATGATATGAAACTTTAAAGCTTTTCATAGGATTCATTGAAAAAGCTTTTTTAAACTTCTTTTTCATTTGCTTTTGCGATTCTGGTAAGAATATGAAATCAAAATCAAATATATCGAAATCAATATCAAATTTATCTTTAATTCTCTTAAAGAAATCATCAAAGCCAGACATTTTAAGTCACCTCTGATGATAATAAACTTGGGTAAATGTCAATTCCTAATTGACATATAGAGATTTACATATTTAAATTTTATTATATTTATAAATATCTTTAAAAATAAAATTGAGGTATAAATATTGGGTTCTATTTAAAGGATAATAAAAAATATAAATAATCATATCCATTTAAATACGTGAAATTAAATCTTAAGTTATTTAGGAAATAAGCCTATTATCTCAATTTCTTCCTATCCATAAAAAACAGAAAGAATCAATTCCAGGAAGACTAATTCACTAACGTATATTCAGTGAACGACATTAAATCATAATATTCAATATCTTTCATAGCAGAAGTAAGATCTAACTTAGAATAACGCTGGATCTAAGGGATTTTCTAAATTACATTTTAATTTACGTTAATAATAAAAAAAGAAAAGGAGGTGATAAAAAATAATAACTCAAAAAGCAATAGACATCTCCAAGGAAGAAAAAGAGATTAAGAAGTATTTGGGAATTATATTTTTACCGAAAAAGGCGTTTAAAGTCAAAGGGAAACCGTTTTATTTAAATAAAGTTTGCGGAGTCTCAATTTTGGAGAGAAATATTAATGCTTTAAGGCGTAAGGAAATAAAAGACATTTTTATAATAGCCCCTAAAGCGGAACAATTAGAAGAGAATATTAAAGCAATTGAGAAGAAATGCAGAACTCTAAAAATACTGGAGAATTTTAGGGGATTATATGACATTTTTAATGGAGAACTTGATGGAGAGGAACCTTATTACGCGGTAATCTTAGATGGAAACAATCTAATTGATGATCGAATAATAGAATCCATAACAAGTGAAGATTATGATACAATTTATGAACGCGGTAAAAAACTTAATACAAATTATCCCAATGGGGAAGCAGAGATGGCCTTAGCCGTGAAAATTAATTTACTTGAGCATAAGGAATTGCTTCGAAATAATCTTTCGTCATATAAGGATTTAATTTTAGAATTACGTAATAAGGGAGTTAATTTACAGACTACGGATATTATAAATGAATACAAGAAAGATATGAGAAGAAATGTACCATTATATACCGTTACTTTCAGAAAGGCGGAGGATTTCAAAATTGCCAAGAAGATATTAGTAAAGCAAACACAAAAAGGGACTTTAGATTTAATTGCATGGTATATTAACAGACCCTTAGAAAACCTCTTTGTTCGCGCACTGGCAAATACAAGAATTACAGCTAATCATATAACTTATGCTGTAAATATATTAGCATTTATCAGCGTATATTTGTTTCTGACGTTAAATTGGTGGTATGGTCTCGGATTATTATTTTTAATTAATGTATTAGATGGAGTTGACGGAAAATTAGCCCGTTTGAGAGAAAAAGAGGGAAAAGTGGGACATATTGAACATTCATTCGACCAATTATACGAGCAATCGATATACGTTGGAGTTGGGTTAGGCGCATATTTCATATTTGGACAATTCTATATAATAATTATTTTACTCATTATGCTATTAGCCGATTCGTTCAATAGACACTGCTCTATGCAGTATAAAGAAGTCATGGGAATAACTCTGGCGGACAGCAGCAGATTTGATCAATTATTTAGAAGATTTGATGGTCGAAGGAACATATATACCTTACATATCCTATTTTGGGGACTACTTGGGTATTTTGAATTTGCCATTTTTACAATGTGTATACATGCAATAATCACCGGCATAATATATTCCGTTCAGGCAATTAGACATATGAAAGCATATGATAAGGAACACTATTAAATGGCTAATAAATATTTAAGAAAAAAACGCCTTTTCACTTTTTCTTTATTTTAACTTTTTCGAATGGTTTTAAAATAAATTTTAATTTTTAACTTAAAAAATTAATTCGTGACTTCAGAATTCAAATTATTTAAAGAAAGAAAATTTAAATCCTAGAAGAATATTAATTTTACTAGAAGAAATATTATATAAAAGTGAATTAATTTACTTGAAATTAATAACTCAGATAATAAAAGAAAGGTTTGGGGTTCATCGGGGTTTAGAATCTCCTTATGCATTGCCTAATTCAAAAGAGGCAATCAAAAGTGCGGTAGATTTGCATCCTGCCTT
>CAZVTX010000122.1:0-9593 GCA_964629395.1 uncultured archaeon | reverse complement strand
TCATCGCCACGCATATAATTCTATAAACGCCATTAATTTTCGCTTCTTTTATAATTTCGGATATATTTGGATAAAGATTTAAGTGGCAATGAACATCAATTAACATGTTATAAATCCCCTTTAAGATTTGAAATTAATATTTTCATAAATTCCTTTTTTGCATAAATATCCGTAAAATTAACGCAATAACTTATTGGTGTTGATTTTTTATTCCCCTTAGGGACTATTTTAAGCTTGCCTTCTATTTTTTCGGCATCAACTTCAAGGAATAAATCAACATGCTTGAATAATTTTGGTTTAAGTAAATATATCGGACAGAATGTATCGAAAGGAAAGAATCCGCCTTTTCCGTTAAGTTTCCAAATTTTTAACCAAAATTTAAGGTGTTTTGCTATAAATTGTTGTATTGGCTCTTGGATTTCCTCTATTTCTTTAAGGTGTTTATCCTTAAAAATTGCTTTACAGCAAATATCAAGCCCCATTTCGATTCTTTGAGTTGATGTTTGTGCCTCAATTACCGTTTTAGCCGCTTTCGCATCATTATAAAAATTAAATTCAGCAACAATCTCTTTAATTTTGATTTTATCGAAAAAACGTCTATCGATTCCCTTAAAAAGTCCTGAAAATTCTGTTTGCGGTGATAATGTCCCTCCCATGATAACAATTTGTTTAAGATCATCAAAAAAATCGGGATAATTTATTAATGCCGTTGCCACATTTGTTAAAGGGCCAAGCGTAATTAATATTAATTCCTTCGGGTGTTCTTTGACCTTATTTATTAAAAAATTTGAGGCATCATTAAGCTTTCCGAGTTCATTTTTAGATTGAGCACCCTTTATATGCGGAATATCAAGTCTATTTGCCAGTTTTAAATATTTTCTTAAAAGCAAAAATCCTTTATCAACGGGGGTATTTCCAAAAATGGTCGTAAAACCCTCAATCTCGAATTCGGGATTATTTAGCATTAAAAAAATTGCTAAACCGTCATCTACATCGGCAAATTTATATCCTAAGCCGGGATCTGTATCAACGAGAACTCTCATATAAGTTTATCAAGTTGTTAAATTTTTAAAAGATATCTATATTTTTCAAAAATAATGAATATTAAATATATAAACGAATAAATTTAATTTAGACCTATGATAACGCAGAAAAAATCTGTTTTAAGCAAGATTTTTGAGCCTTTTAATGAAATGGGATTAATCGCAAAATTGATTTTTATAGGAGGCATACTTATGTCTATTGATGCTTATTTTGATTTTTTTTCTGCGCCTTATGGAGGCATAACTTTTATATTCTCAATCTTTATTGTAATATTCGCCTCTCAAGTATCAGATGAAAATCCTAATTGCATGTTTTATACAATTTTTATACTTCTATTGAATTTCTTTAATCATGCTATTTTTCATCAATATCCGGGAATTCCTTGGCACACGGAATCTAAGATTAATGGGTTATCTTTTCCAGGTTTAGGATATATCGGTTATATAATTATTAATCTTGCCGCCTCATTAGCATTAGTTTTATTAATTTTAAGGATTACATTATTAAAAGAAAATGGGAAGTATAAAATTGCCGGACTATATTTTTTCGGCATTTTTCTTATAGGAATTAATCTTTATATCTATTTAATATTCGTAAATTTCGTTTTGACCACGGAGTCAATGCTGGCAATCCTTTACTTTTCCTTAATTATTATATTTACAATTTTAGCTCTATTCGGACATGAAGTTATTCCGAATTTAATAATTAGTTTGATTATTTTTTTAAATCAATTTGGTATTGCATTCTCGACACCCATAACAGGATTTAATGTTGGCACTACGCTTGTTGGGCTAATTGCACTAAATACTTTCCTTGATAGATTCGGGAAAAAATTAAAATAACAATTTAGAAAAAATTTCTCAAATTAAGATTCTTAAAAAAAATCTAATGTTAATCTTAAATTGATACTCAATTGTTATCAAAATTTATTAACTAAATAAATAATTTATATGTAGAACATACATATGAAGATGTAATCTACAGAGTGAAAAAAATATGCGTATTCTTTCTATTAGAATAGATAAAAATTTGGAGACTAAACTTAATTTTTTAATGGAAGCATTAAAAATTAAAGATAAATCAACATACATACGTCAATTATTAAATAGATCACTCTCGGAAGAGATGATAAATATTTTATGTAAACAAGTTGGAGAGAAATGTATAAGTGCCTGGAAAGCTGCGGAAATTGCCGAAATTTCTTTAAGAAAAATGTTAGATGAATTAAAAAAAAGAAATATACCAGGTTATGATGAACAAGCTTTAAGAGAAGATTTTAAATTTGCTTTAAAATAAAACTTAAATAGATAGATATAATTTCAATTACTAAAAGATCACCTCTACATATTGGGAAAAAAGGAATTTTAGAATATATTTTTAATATTCTTGATAAATATATTAACAACTAAAGAAATAAAATAAGATTTCAAAATTTTATCAGATATAGTCTATATTTATGAGCCGCTTCAATCATAAGATAATAAATTAAAAAGGGATTGAACTTTAAAGATTTCATTTAATTTTCCTATATTGGAGTTTTCATCTTTATTTAATCCCGATATAGTTTTTATATATATTTTTCTAATTTCATTTGGCTTCATAGAGAAAAAATTATCGGAAGCTATAAAATCTATTATATTAGATTCTATATATACATATAAGCCAACGTTTTTAACGGAAATTATTAATTTATAATCATAATTATCAATATCGCTTTTTTCAACATTATATTCTAATTTAGGATCCACCATCGGGAATTTTTTAGGGTCACTGAAAAGCCTAAAGCCATTATCTATAAAATCATGATGAATATTATTTTCCGAATCATATAATTCATAAAATACAATATGATTATTAGAGAAAGTTTTGCTATTAGATAATTCTTTTGGAAGTATTGTTTTAATCAATAAAGCAGAACACGGATTAATTTCGAAGTCCTCTTCGCCATGTATAACAGAATTATTTTTTATATCATAAATCCACCATTTTAAAAGTCCTTTTTTCGGGTCTTTAAAATCATTAATTGCCCATAATTCTACTTTGGTTTTCTCTTCCAATACATTTATGCAAAACGATCGATAAGCCCTTTTTGCAATATAATGAAGTGCTTTCCATCGTCCATAATAATCGATGGATGACCAGCTGGCAACGGGCCAGCAATCATTAAGCTGCCAATAAAGCGAACCCATGCAATGGAATTCATTTCTATTCCTGCGCCAGTGTTCAATCCCGTATTCAATCGCTTCAGCCTGAGTTATCTGTGATAAAATAACCTGCTTTTCGAAATTTTTTGGAATATTAAAACGTCTTTTCATGTATTTCATGATTTTTTTATTTCCCGCTCTATTTTTCTGATGGTTTTCCATAATAGGAGAATTAAATTGAAATTGTTCTGGCGGGCAAAAAGATCTAATAGTTTTCATTGAAGGAAATGATTCAAAACCGTATTCCGACATAAATCTTGAGTTAAATTTTCGATATGCTGAAAAAGGAGCATTAAGGTGCCAAACCTTCCAGAAGTGTGAATCCCCGAAATCGGGAGAATTTGACTTGAAAAGACCTTTTTTTCTATTAATTCCTCCGTTTGATGGAGAACTTGGCCAATAAGGATGATTAGGGTCAAATTCTTCTATGAGAGATGGTAAAAGTCGTTCAAATAAATCTTGATATGCTTTTTTAAAAAGTTTTATTCTTTTTAATGTAAATAATCGATATATTGGAATATAAATCAAAAATAATTGCTCTATTTCATTATTTCCGCACCAGAGCGCAAGTGAAGCATGATATCTTAATCTTTTGATATTTTGAATTGCTTCCTCCCTTACGGATTCTATAAATTCTTTAAAGGGTGGATAAAGTGCACATGCAAACGGAAAATCTTGCCATATAATTATACCTAATTTATCGCAAATTTCATAAAAGAGATCATCTTCATAAATTCCACCGCCCCACACACGCAACATATTCATATTGGCTTGTTTTGCATAATTTAAATTCATTTCGTAAAGTCCTAACTTCTTCCCTCGAGGTATGAAGCAATCAACGGGTATCCAATTGGCTCCTTTAGCAAATAAGGGGACACCATTAAGAGAAAAATAAAAACATTCACCCCATTTATCTTTTTTCCTAATAAGTTTAAGGTCTCTTAGTCCAATTTTATAATTTTTCTCATCAATAATGTTTTGCTCTTTTTCGATGGTAATTACTAAATCATATAAATTTTGCTGACCCAAATCATGGGTCCACCACAATTTTGGATTATTTACCTCAAATGAAATAATTTCTTTTCTTTTTGTTAATTTTTTATCCATTAACAATTCATTTCCTTCTGGATCCCTTAAAATTGCTTTTAATTTACATCCTTGAGGAAATGTATCCTCTTCAATTGGTTCGATATATATTTCTATTTCTAATTTTACGGACTTAACTTTTAAATCTATAATTTCATTTGGATTTTCAATATTATCGGGGTTTCTATTATATTCAAACTTTTGGATAGGATAAATAGAATCTAACCTAATATCGTCATAAAAAATTAAATTAACGGATTTCCAAATGCCTATATCCGGAATTTTTGGGCCCCAATCCCATCCGAAAGAGAATTGCGCCTTTCTAAGGTATGGAACACCTGGAAGCCCATCTAAAGTTCTTAACGGATATTTAAATTTTTTAATTCTATTTCTCGCTTCTTTTGTAGGACTTTTTATTTTAACCGTTAATAAATTTTTTTGCTCTATTTTTATTTTATCTTTTATATTAATTTCATATTCAAGAAAAGCATTGTCTACACTCCCAAGTAATTCATTATTTAAAAAAATCTCCGCAATTACATCAATTCCGCTAAATTTTATTATAATATTTTTATATTCGGAATATTCTTTCGGAATTTCAAATTCTTTTTCATATATCCAATCATCTTCAAAAATTTTGTTCATTTGATGCTCATTAAGGCCATAATATGGGTCTTCAATGATATCATTTTTTAATAAAGCTTCATAAACCGATCCGGGAACTTCTGCCTTAATTTTAATGGTTCCATCGGAATTAGATAAGTTCCATAAGCCATTTAAAGAGAGATACTTAATTTTTTTCATATTTTTTATTATACGTTAACCAATAAAAATAATTTTAATAAGAAATGATCAAGTCTCAAATACTTTAGAAAATCAAGATTCTCATAAATATAATCAAAAATCCCGCCTTTCTTAAATAAGATCATACTTTTATCCTCGCCAAAAGTGTTTTTAAAAACTCTTACAATTCTAACAATAATATTCTTTAAATTTTCTTTAGCCATAACGGGGTCACAATTCATTGGATTAAGATCAATTACTTTGAAACCTCTTTCTTTTGAAAATGAGATTTTATTAAGTTCTCGATCATTAATAATTTCAGGCTGAGTCTTAAATTTATTGAATATTCTCTCAATTTCAAAATAAATTTTTTCTTGTTCTTCCTCATTAAGTAGGATTTCAATGATAGAACGGATAATATTTAATATCTGTTGAAAAGCACGTAAAAGATCGAAAAAATTAGCCAGTGTAGTTATTATTTCCGCATCCTTCCATTGAAAATAATAATCTTCTATAATCTCTTCAAATGGAGAAAATATATGTAAATCACCTTCCCAGCTATTCCCCCGTTGCTCCCATAAATCTTTATATTTGGAAAGAAAAGCGTCTTGAATAATTTCTAATCTGGCCTTTAAAGTGGAGGCATCAACATCTTTAGTATCCGAGGCAACAAATAATAGATCTGTTTCCGGAACATATAAATATATCCACCTTAGCCCTCCCATCTCTATTGATTCAATAGATTGCTGAAATTCGGCAGTCGTAAACTGATTGAAGGCGGTTAAAAGTCCCGACACTATATCTTTATCCACAGGAATCTGTAAAAAACTTTTGAACAATAAATTTATTCCTTTTTTACTATCAAGAATCCATATATTCATAATATTCTTTTTTTATTATATAATTAAATCTATTTTTTTGATTGATAATTTCTTTAATTAAAATTTCAAATGCAAGTTCTATATTAATTCCATTTTTAGCAGAAGTTTTAATATAATTAAATAAACTATATTTTGATATCAAATCTCTAAAAAAATTATCATCAGAAGAATTTAATGATAATAGCAAATCAGATTTGGTTCCTAATAGAAGAATAGGCAAACTATTATCATACTTTCTACATATAGATATCCATTCCTCTATACGTTTTAAAGTGTCCAAATTGGATAAATCAAAAATTACTATTGCCCCTAAAGCCCCTAAAGTATATTTATGCCACATATGGCGAAATTGAGCTTGACCGCTAAAATCCCATAGTTGTAATATTATATTATTTCCATTATAGATAAATTCTTTAATTAAAACTTCAATACCGATTGTTGGGGGAATGTCCTCTCTAAAATTTCCGCTAATAAAACGATATAATAAGGCGGATTTTCCAGTCCCGCTTTCTCCAACAATTAAAATTTTTGCGACTAAGGACATTTTTAGAATTTAATTTAAAATATTATTATCGAAATATAAATATATTTCTTTCAATTTAATTTAAAAATATCGCTATAGTAATCTAATTCTTTCCCTTAATTTAGCAATTTGCATAACCAGTTTAAATTTTCTACTAGGATATAATTCATAATCTTCCAATAACGTTTTTAGAAATTCAAGTTTATTCAATAAAAAATTTTTTAATTCATCTTTATTCATTTGGGGAATAAATTCGGGTTTGGATTTGATTTTTTCTTGCTTTTTCAACCTTAACATCGAGATTGCCCTCGCAAGTTGGGATTGAAAACCTTTGGATTCCAAAGGATCTGCCTCCCCAAGAGAATCAAATGAAACTTTTAAGCCCTCTATAAAAGCTTCCAGATCTTCGATATCAATAGGATCTTTCATGTTATCCAATACCCATGTTAAAATAAAAATTAACTTTAGTATGATAAATATTCTTATAATGAAAAAATATATTTTTCGATCATTTAAATAATTACGAATTTTTAATGATTAGAAGAGATTTTTTCTATAATTTTATCAAAAATTTCCGGAATTTCTACAACAGAATTAATAATAAAATCTGGTTCAAAATCACGGAGCCTTTCCTCAGTATAAATACCCGTAGTGACACCTATCGTCAACGCTCCATTATTTTTGCCAAAGAGAATATCATATTTCGTATCCCCTACTACAACAATTCTATTAGGAGGCAATCTTAACAATTTTGAGGCTTTCTCAAGCGGTTCAGGATGCGGCTTAACATTTTTTACCGAATCTTGGGAAATAATTTTAGGTTTTAATTTTTGGTATAAATCGGGATGATTTCTAAAATCTTTTATTACATCTTTATCCGAGGCACTTGTTACAATTACATAAGGAATTGAATTTTCATCGAGAAATTTAAACAAATTCTCTACTCCATCATAAAGGCAAACTTTTTTACGCTCTCGAGCATAGATTTTTCCTGCCATTATCATTGCTTTTACTCTTTCAAACGGCTTCAATCCGACTTTCTTTAAAAGTGTAAGCATTATCTTAATTGCAAGTCTTGTCGAGTAAGTTTCTTGGAACATACTTTCAGCTAAAAGTTCCAGTTCTTTTCTTTGCTCATCAGAAATTTCGATATTGAATTTTTTTACTATTTCACTTTCAATTGTTTTGGAAATATCCGTGCTATTTACGAGTGTACCATCTAAATCAAAAATGAATCCTATTCTATTTTCGGCAGAGGACATAATTAGGAATTTACCCTCCTTTCAATATCATTAATTATATTTGGAATCTCGGCAATTGAATTTAAAATAAAATCAGCTCCTAATTTTTCAAATTGTTCCTTACCGAGAAAACCTGTGAGGACTCCTATTGTTATAGCACCTATAGCTTTTCCAAGCTCAATATCACTTTCCATATCACCGACAACCACGCAATTTTTAACAGGAATCTTCATTAATTCGGCAGCTTTAATTAATGATTCGGGATGAGGTTTAAGATTTTTTACAACATCTCTTGCAATCAATTTATCCTTTATTTTATTATAAAAATGCGGATATTTTTCAAGAAGTCTATCTTCGACCTCTAAAGTGCTTGAAGTTGTTATTATTGAGAATGGATAACCTTTTTCTTCAAGAAATTCAAATAATTCTTCTGTACCCTCTATAAGTGTGATATTTTGCGATTCTTTTTTCCATACTTTTCCCGCTAAAATGAGAGCATTAATCCTTTGAAATAAATTTAAGCCTAAAAGTTTGAAAATTGCAATTAAAATAGGTTTTCCTATATTTTTTCGATTTTCACCGTGTAGAATTTCATTAATTTTTGCATATATTTTTCGATCTAATTCTTCAGTTCTTTTAATATTATATTTTTTAAGAATCTCATCCTGAATTTTCCAAACAATATCAATGCTATTCACAATTGTACCGTCAAAATCAAAGCAAAAACCGAGCTTTTGCGTCATCTTATTTTATTTCTTTTTAATCTATATTACAATTCAAAAATAAATAAAATCTATAAATTTTTCTTTTGGATATATTTTATTATAACATTAATGCAAATATATTGAACGATTTAAAATATATTAGGGGATCTTAAAAATGAATAACCTTAATCAAATGGATTTTATCATAATTGCATTTTATTTATCCGTTCTTATTAGTCTCTTCAGTGCAGGGATTTTTCTCCTTTTAAAATCCCGAAATAAAGGAGAAAATGTAAAAAATTACCTTAGAGGAATTGCTATATTCTTTCTGTTATATGGATTAGCAAAATCGATTGTTTTTCTATTTGAATTGACTTTTCCAATCGATTTTGTATGGAATATTGGCGAAAAAGATTTTAACAAAATATTTTCCGAAAATCCAGATTTATCATTACGTCATGATATTGTATGGCAATTTACAACAGCCTTGGGCGTTGCGGGTGTTGCTTTTTTGATGTATCAGCTTGAAAAACAAATTTTAGAAAAGAAAACTAAATTTATTTTTACTATTATAACAATAATAACCGTAATTCCCGCAATTTTATTAGGAGTTAAAGGGAAGGATGAAATAGATATCGTCAGAATAATTTTATACGCAGGAAACGTAATGTTAATAGTAATTCCTTTGATTTATTTATATTTAGCGATAAAAACCTCTGGAGCAACTCGTTTACGTGCCCTGGGAGCAATGAGCGGAATTTTAATCCTTTTCTTAGGGATTGTATTTAATAGTTCAATAGGAAAGAGCCTCCTTGAAAGTTTATATGGTATTTCAGGAATTCATGTGACTTATATATTATTCGGGATATGTGTGGCAATTGGGACATTCATTTATCTTAGATCAATTCAATATTAAATATAACCGATAATTTCACTATATAAGGTCTCTGAAATAATTTTAATTATCTTTTTTCTTAAATTATTGTTATATAACCGAATATCGTCCGAAAATTCAATTTGTATTGCTTGTGAACCTTTGAAATTTGAGGCTCCATAAAATTCTGTGATAAATCCCCCAGTAAGAACGTATTCTTTTCGGCGAGGATGTCCTGGTGCTATCGAAATTC
>CAZVTX010000121.1:0-9624 GCA_964629395.1 uncultured archaeon | reverse complement strand
TTTTATAATTATATATTATTTTCCAAGAATACGGGGAATTATATTTTTAATGATCGTTTTACTTTTAGTAGGCTTAATATTTATGTATTATATAGACATTTACATTATTCCTATAAAATTTACTTATAATATCGATTTACCTATAATCGGAACGATTAAGGTTCCTGCAAATTTAATTATTTCCTTTATAATTGCTGCACCGGGATTCTTTGTTTGGTATTATATTACAATAAAATATTTTTGGTATGAAATAAATAAAATGAAAAATCGAGAAAATTGAAAAAACAAATATAGTTCTTCTTAATTTTTTTAAATATCTAAAAAAAAAATTATTAGTTATTCTAAAATGAAAAAGATACTTGTTACGGGTGCAGGAGGTCCAGCGGGTATAAATTTTTTAAGGTCTTTACATAATATAGAAGAAAAAATGGAATTATTTGGGACAGATATAAATGTATACCATAAACAATTTGCTAAACCTTGGACTAAAGAAACATTCCTTGTTCCGAGAGCTGATTCTCCCAATTATATTGAAAAAATTAATGAAATTGTTGAAAATTTTAAAATAGAATTTATACATCCTCAACCTGATGTTGAAGTTGCCGCAATCTCAGAAAATAGAGAGAAAATTAACGCTATAACATATTTACCTAAAAAAGAAACGATTAGAATAATGCAAGATAAATTTAAAAGTGCAAGTATTTGGAAGAATTCCGGCTTTCCTTCAGTAAGGGCAATTGAAATCAAGCCAAATCGGTTGGAAAAAGATATTGAGAAAGCGCTTTCTGAATTAGGTGAAAAAATATGGATTAGGGCAAAAAGAGGTGCTGGAGGGACAGGTAGTACTCCCGTAGAGAATGTAGAAACTGGAGTTTGTTGGATTAAATATTGGCTATCAAGGGGCAAAAAATGGGAATTTATTGCGCAAGAATATTTACCCGGAAGAAATATCGCTTTTCAAAGTATTTTTAAGGAAGGGGAGTTAATAACGTCGCAAGCAAGGGAGAGAATTGAATATATCTATCCCTATTTGGCACCCTCAGGTGTAACAGGAACCCCTATTGTAGCAAAAACGATTAATGATGATAAAGTTAATAAAATAGCAACAGAAGCGGTATTATCAATAGATTCAGAAGCTACTGGTGTTTTCTGTGTAGATATAAAAGAAGATAAAGAGGGTAATCCGTGTCCAACGGAAATAAATGCAGGAAGATTTTTTACTACAAGCTACTTTTTTTCATTAGCTTCAAAAAAATTTAATATTCCCTTAGCAAACATGCCTTATATCTTAGTAAAACTTGCATATGGAGAAACTATCCCGGAAGGTCCAAAATATAACATATTGCCAGAAAATCTTTATTATTTAAGGCATATTGATTGTTCGGAACATTTAATTGAAGGTAAAAATTTAAAGTAATTTAAAATATTAATTAAAAACTAATTGAAAATAAAGTGTGTTTGAAATTTGAAAAGAAATAAGCGAATTTTTATTTTTATTATTTATACATTTGGTTCCTTTATTATCATTTACTTCCTTTTATTTATATTTTTAAAGATAAAGTTAATTAAATTAATATTAGATTGGAGTTTTTGGCCGGCTTTTTTCTTATATTTAATTAGTATTGAAGAATTTTTTCAATGGGCTAAAAATGGAAGAAGAAGCGAGATGAGCGATTTAATTGCTATCGGTTTATTTTTTTTCGTTATATTCTTTTTCACAAAAGATTGGCTAACTTCAATAATGGGTTCTTTTTCAATATACTTATGGATTGGAGTGGTTGAATTAAAAGAATATCCTGTAATTAACAAGATATTAATTATATCGTTGGTTACATATAATATTATATTTATAGCGGGGCTAATTAGCTTTTATTTGGATAATCCATTCATTCTAAATACCACTTTCGCTTTTTCTTTTTGGATCATTCTTGGTTTAGGTTTTTTACTTTTTGGAAGGAAATATATCGTTGTTTGGAGATTCATGTCTCCTACTTATCTGGTTTTATTTCTTTATATTATCGCTTGGTTGGCGGTCGTTTTTATTAATCGTTATACTCCCCTAGAATTTATTTATACTTCACCATTGGAATCTAAGAATATTAATGTTTTAGATTTTTTCTTAAATATTTATTTTGTTTTAATAATTGTTAATTGGATAATTTATTTTTTAACAGGCTCTATTTTAGATAAATTACTCGGCATTAAGAAAATAGAAAACGAAAAAATTCTTGAAATTGTCAATGAAGTTAAAGAAAATATTGGTATCAAAGATAATATCAAAATAGGATTTGGAAAATATCCGATTTTAAATGCAATGGCTTATGGACCTTTTTTTGATAAAAGAATTGCAATAATAGCAGAAGATTTAAACCAAATTCCCTCCGATGAATTAAAAGGAATTGTAGCTCATGAGTTATCTCATGCTAAAGGGAATCATACTCTAATTTTAACAATTATTGCCTCATTTGACTTATTAATACGGATGCTTTTAGGAATTCCGGCAACTTATTACGACTATACTTTCGGAAATCCAAAAATACCTATGATCGGATTTATTTTTCTAAATTTAGCTATTTACATGTTTATATATATTATCGTTAGAATCCTTGAAGGAAAAGCTGATCTAATGTCTAAAAAAGCGGGTTATGCTGAAAATCTTGCTAAAGCATTATATAATCTTGAAAGTTTTTATGCAACAGGACGAGAGATAGGTTTAAATACAATGTTATTAAGTGAAGAAAAAATCTCCAAAGATAATCAATTACTCGATTATTTTGATACGGCACAATACCTTTATAAATCGATGATTAAACCATCCAGAGGTTCCTTATTAGCAAATTTCTTAAATTCACATCCCCCCACTTATCATAGAATCGCTGCGATACTCGGAGATAACTTAAAACCATCTAAAGAAGCTTTATTACCATTTATTTGTCTTAAAAGATCTAAACAAAAAAAATATGCAAAAAAATTTGAACAAGCACGTGAAAAATTTAAAAAAATCGCAACCGAAAAATTTAAAGAATTTTTTGAAGTAGATAATATCTCTAAATTATTTGAAAGCTTGGAAAGAAGAAAAATTTATCAATTAGCAATAGGGAATGATTTTATTTTTAAAAATTTAATTAATGATGAATTAATAGTAGGTAAAATGGAAGATGTTGTTTTCCACGATGATATTTGCGATCTTGATTACTATATTGTAAGGGATTTCGATAGCGGGAATATTTTAGAGTTAAAGGCAGCATTATATAATAAATTAAAAATCGCCTTAAATCAGAAATATGTTATTGAAAATAAATTATTAACTCTTAAAACAATTAAACTTAATGAAGATAAAAAAGATGGTTTTTACGTCTTTATTGATGAAAGAAATAATTCAGTTATTCATAAATCTATTAATAAAATACGATTACCAAATTCAATAGATATCATTGAAGATTTAAAAAATAATGAAATTTTTCTAAAATCTCAAGGAATTTTAAAAATTTTTAAAGTTAAAGATATAATTTCAGCAGATAAGTTTGATGATTATGAAATTGAAATATATTCTGAGTTTAATGAAGAAAATGATATCGTCAGATTAAAACTAAAAGAACTCATAATTAGACCATTTCAAATTTATTTTCCGATTAGCAGGACAAAAAATTTTCGGAATTTTGAATTTCAATTAATTAATTGGTTGATTCAAAATAGAATTCGGGCATTTATTTATCTTAAAAAACCTGTCAATAATTTAGAAATAGGCTATCTTGAAAAATTAGAATTAAACAATAATAAAAATAATATTGAATCAAACCAGATGATTAATTATATTATTATAAAGAATATATTTGGAAAAAATGTAAAAATTCCATATAATTCTCTTGAGATAATTTCTTTTGAGTATAAAACTGCAATGATTCAAAAAAAATCCGAAACAAGTTTTGCGAGTAAAATTGGTTATCGACTAATTAGGAAATTTAAACCTCAAAAAGTAATATTTCTACAAAAACTTTAATTTAAATGTAAGTTATTGAATTATAATGAGAAAGAAAATTAAAGATACATTATATCTCCTACGTGTTAGGCAATATTATAAAAACATATTGGTGTTTGTAGGAGCTTTTTTCAGTGAAAATCTATTAATTACATCTTATTATTTTCGATTAATTGTCGCATTTATTTTGCTCTGCTGTGTTTCTTCAATAAACTATATCATAAATGATTGGATTGATATTGAAAAGGATAAATTGCATCCTGAAAAATTAAAAAAGAGACCTTTAGCAAATGGATCTTTATCCGTGGGCTATGCTATTTTTATAATGGTAATATTATCTTCAATTACGGTGATTTCTTTAATTTATATCATTCAAGATTTGAATTTCCTTTTGATGTTAATATTAATTTTAATAACAGGACAACTTTATAATCATATCTGTAAAAATTATGCTTTTTTGGATATTATAATGCTCTCATTAAATTATTTATGGAGAGCTTTAGCTGGTTGTTTTATTATCGGGGTATTTATTTCTCCATGGTTATTTTTAGCAATTATAGAAATTGCATTATTTTTAGTTATTGCAAAAAGAAAAGGAGATTTTATCCTTTTAGGTGAAGAGGACGCAAAGAGTCATAAAAAAAGTTATAATCAATATAACCTTAAATTACTTGAACAATTTCATACTATGATTGCCACTTCATTATTCGTAACCTATTCAATTTACCTAATATTAAAATTCAATTTATTTTCGGCAGAAAAAATTGTTCTACATGAATATGCCGTAATTTTAACAATCCCAATAATGTTATATATCATTATGAGATATATGTATTTAACCTCTGAAAAGCCAGAAATTGCCAGGAGTCCTGAGAAAGCTTTTTTTGACAAGGCATTGTTAATTGCAGGGGCGATTTTTATGGGGATTTTATTTTATTCATTCTATTTTGACAAGATTGTTGAAATACTACATCTTTAAACAATAACTTTGTAAGATCATGAGAAATATAAAAATTGATATGCATGTACATTTGTAAGATCATGAGAAATATAAAAATTGATATGCATGTACATACCATTTTTTCGGGAGACTCGTTAATTAAGCCTGTAGATTTAATAAAATACGCTAAGCGTTCAAATCTAGATGGAATTGCGATATGTGATCATGATACCTTAACTGCTTATAGAATTCTTGAAAAAATTAATAAAAACGAAAATTTTATCATAATTCCCGCAATGGAAATTAAAACTAACATCGGTGAAATTATCGGCTATTTTCTTGAAGAAGAAATTTCAACGGAGGATAATAATTTTTTCACAATAATAAGAAAAATAAAAAAACAAAATGGACTTGTAGTAATTCCTCATCCTTTTGATTTTCTGAGGAATAACCGTTTAAAGATGAAGTTAATTACGGAAAAAATTCTAAAAAAGTATATTGATGGAATAGAATTAATGAATTCAAGAATTATTTTTAAATCGTGTATTTCAAAAACTCAAGATTTTCTAAGCAAATATAAGAAAATATTATTTGAGACTGGTGGATCTGATGCTCATACCGTTAGAGAAATTGGTAATGGATTTACTCTAATAAATAATCTGTCTGATTTTTCCTTAGAAAGTATAAAAAAAGCATTATTAACAAAAAATTCCAAAAGTATGGGGCATTTATCAAGCCCTTTTGTTCATGTTACAACTGTATTGAATAAATTAAAAAAAGGATATTACTTTTAAAATTTCAATGAGTGTTAACAAACCAAAAATTTTCGTAATCAAAACATCTCCTAAATCCGTCTTAGAAGATTATAAAAAATTAATGCATCTCGCTGAATATGAAAAAATATTTCCAAAAGAAACAAAAACAATAATTAAATTAAATTTAAGTTGGTCTAAGTTTTTTCCTGCTTGTTCGAGCCCACCTTGGCAACTCGAAGGCGTTTTAAAAACTATGATTGAAGATGGATATGATCCTAAGAAAATATTCACTGCTGAGAATCGAACAGTTGTTACTAATATCGCTAAAGGATTAATCGGAAATAAATGGGCTCCAATAATCAAAAAGTACGGTGTTTGGTTTGTACCACTTACAAGGGTAAAATTTGTCCCTTATGACTCTTTAAAACCTAAATTCATCAATTTCAAGAATAAAGAATTACATGTATTAGATTCAAAAATTTTCCCTAAAGGTTTTAAAATTCCAAAATTCTATTTAGGAAAACCAATTATACATTTGCCAACTATGAAGACTCATGGGCATACCGGTGCAGTTGGAGGCTCTTTAAAGAAGACTAAAGGTGAATTAAAGCATGGAGGAATAACATGTGCTATGAAAAACGCATTTGGAGGTCTCTTAACCAAACGTAGACATTTTAGCCATCAATATATGTCAGAAGTTCTCGTAGATCTTCTTATAATCCAAAAACAACTACATCCGGAAATTATGGCTGTTGTTGATGGTACTGTATGTGGAGATGGTGCTGGTCCGAGAACTATGATTCCGAGAATTAAAAATTATTTATTAGCGGGGTATGATCAAGTGGCTGTAGATGCTGTAGTTGCCAAAATGATGGGATTTGATCCTTTAAAATTACCTGCAATAAAACTTGCTCATGATGAGGGTCTTGGTTGTGGAGATTTCGATCAGATCGAAATAATAGGTGAAGATATCTCTGATATAAACTGGAATTTCAAAGTAAAAAGAAGTTTAGTTATATGGGGCGATCAAATGGTCAGAAAAGGTTCTTTAAGATTTCTTCATCCGCTTTTATATAACCGCATTTTTATGATGGGGCCAATTTTAGGGTCATTAATTTATCATGATATGCTATGGTATCCTACAATAGGGAAAAAACGGATTGAAAAATTTATGAAAACTTCATGGGGTAAATTATTTCAGCAATACCCTGAAGGAGATCCCCAAATTCTTAATAAATTCAATTAATTTATTTCTTTTTATTAAATTGGTGTTTTTCTTTTACACATAAAATATTTCGAGATATCATATCTATATTCCTTTCCAATTCCTAAAATCGTTTTTAAAATATTTAATTTTCTTAATCCTAATTTATAAATTAATTATAATATTATCGTTTCAGAATAAATTCTTTAAAAATTTTTTCGAAATCAAATGATTCGGAACTTTTATCAATTCTTAAATGATAAAAGAATTCTGTTGACCCTCCTTTTCCTTTAATTGGTGATTCTATAAGTCCGTAAGGAAAAAAATCATTATTAAGACACCAAATTCGAAGATTATTTAATAATTTATAGAAAATATCATAATCTTCTTTAATATCAAATGTTTTTAACCTACTGAATGTAGTTTCATATAAAGGTTTTACAAGTGCTATGATATCTCCAATCTTTTGGAGAATCCTTTTAGCATTTGGTAATATTTCTGATAATGAGGCAAAAGTAACATCAATAGTGCAGATATCTATAGCTTCTTCAATTTTAATTGGTTTTCGCACATCTACACCCAAAAGTGGAATAACTTTTCCTTTATTTTTTTCGCAAAGTAAAGAAGAATGTAATAAATCTTTCGCTGTATCTATTGCATAAACTTTTTTAGCACCATGTTTTAATAAACAATCTACAAAACCGCCAATGGAAGATCCGAAATCTGCACAAATTTTTCCTTTTACTTTTATTTTAAATTCATTCAGAGCAGCTTCTAATTTTATTCCGCCCTTACCTACATAAGGAAATTCTTTAATTAATTCAATTAAACATTCAGTCCCGATTAATTTCCCCGGTTTATTGATTACTTTTTTATTTACTAATACTTTATTATTTTTAATTAACCATTGCGCTTTTGTTCTGCTTTCCACCAATCTGCGTTCCACTAATAAAATATCTAGTCTTTCTTTCATTTTAAATTAATCTAAACTTCAAAAGTTTCTTCAGGAATATGTTTACAGATTTCATCTAAGTCAATTCCATGCTTTAATAACCATTTTTTACGCACAAAATAATAAATAAAACCAAATCCATAAAAAATAGATGCCATTAAAACAACAATAGGGGATAATAGAATCATAATAATAATTGAAAAAGCACTATAACCTACATTTAAAATCAATAAAATAATTAAAGTTCTATTACTGAGTTTAATAATAGATTTTTCTTCTAAATCAGGATATTTTTTTCTTAATTTAAATGGAATATATGCAATTACTAAACTTGCCATCGTCATAGTAAATGTACATAGAACTGAAAGCTCTACAATCGTGTTGAGAATAAATAACATACAAATTGCTGAGATTGCGAAAAATATTAAAGCCCAATGAGGTGTTTGATATCTACTCAATTTACTTAATGCATTAGGAAACATATGATCTCTTGCAGAAGAATATAAATCTCTTGAATATGCTAAAAGAACACCATGTAAGGTGGAAGCTATCGCAATCAAAATCATGACATTTAAAGCAATTAAAAACCATGCGGGAAAAAAAAGTTGAGCTACATCTATTAAAGTAGCTCCTTCACCTAATTGTCTATAATCCATAGAACCCGTCATTACAATAGCAACTAAAATATAAACCGTTGTTATAATTATTAAAGCCAATATTAAACCTCTCGGAATATTTTTCCTTGGATTCTTAATTTCTCCTCCTATCTCAATTATGGAAGGAAAACCTGCATAAGAAAAGGATAGAATAATCGCTCCCATAAATATTCCAATCATACCGTTTGGAAACATACCACCAGTTTCAGCTCCACTTAATTTATTAATATCTATTTGAGGTAAACCAAATATAATAAAAATAAAAATCACAAGGAAATCTCCGCAAATTGCCATTAATATTTGAGCCCAACTTGCGATTTTTATACCGACCAAATTAATAATTAAAAATATTAAAATTAGCATGATAGAGGCAATAAATAACGATCCGGGAATAAATACTTCAAAATAAGTTCCGAATCCTATAGCTAATAATGCTAATGCACCTATAATATGAAATATTATGGAAATAGCCACTAAAAAACCTATAAATGGTGAACCTAATCTACTACTATAAACCCATGCACCTCCGCTAACGGGAAATGCTGAAACAACATAACATATTAAAATTGCGGAAATAACATTAGGAATTCCGGCAATAATAAAAGATAACCATAATGCTGGGCCCGTTATTCCTGCAGTAACTCCTGTTTGAATAAGAATCCCTGCCCCTACTACATATCCAAAAATAAAAAAAACAACGCTTCCTAAACCCAATTCCCTACGTAATTTCTCTTCTTTTATATTTTCATTTTTTTTTTCCAAATCAAATCCCTTTATTATTTTTTCTTATCTCTATAATTTCAGCAATTTTAAAACTTAATCGTCCTAATTGATTTTTTAATGAAACCTTAGGACCTAATTTATCATGCATTATTTTCAATATTAATCCTACTAAAATTGTTGTTGTTATAATGTAAAACCAAATAATTGTTCCATTTAATTGTTTATAAAAGGCAAAATAAAGTAAATTATGCATAAGATAAATAGTTAATGAATAATAAGAATAATAGAAAAAGAATTTAAAACCATCATTTTTTCTAAATAATTGTGCCTCTTCTATATAAAGCAAGATTGAGAATATTATGAGAATAATCCCGAGCGAATAAATCATCCATGGAAAAGAGCCCCGTATTAAAAA
>CAZVTX010000120.1:0-9667 GCA_964629395.1 uncultured archaeon | reverse complement strand
ATTATCATTTTGTAAAATTTGAATAAAAATGTTGTGAGAATGAAGATTCATTTTTTTATTGAGAAAATAATTTTCTGTTTCTTTAAGTTTTTAAATAAAAAAAACTAGTTATTTATAGTATTATACCTTTTACTAAATTAGAGAATATTCCTTATATTCTTTCTAAAAAAATTTGCCAGATAAAAAACTATGATAAGAAAGGGTCTCGTATAAAATAAGGATTGAGGTGAAATACACTATTACTTTTGATTTTACTTTCAAGATTTTAATGTTGGGTGATGCATCTGTAGGAAAGACATCTCTTACAATTAGATATGTTTCGGGATCTTTTATAGAAGATTTAAAATTAACTATAGGCGTAGATTTTTATAGTAAAACGGTTGAATATAAAGGTAATCGTGTAAAACTTCAAATATGGGATTTTGGAGGCGAAGAACGCTTTAGATTTTTATTAGCACAATATTGTAAAGGTGCAAATGGTGCATTTTTCTTATATGATATTACAAATTCCGTAACACTTGATCATTTGCCAGATTGGACTCAAATCATACGTGAATATGCAGGAGATATCCCGATAATGTTAATTGGGTCAAAACTTGATTTAGAAGAATTTAGGGCTGTTCCGCGAGAAAAAGGAATTCTTGCCGCTAAAAAATATAATTTAGCTTCTTTTGTCGAATTATCTTCAAAAACCGGTCAGAATGTAGAAAAAGCTTTTGAGGTAATGACTGAAATTCTTTTTGAGAGATATGTCGAATCTAAAAAAGAATTATAATTGAGAATTAATCTTCTTATTAATTATTTTAAGAAAAACAATCTTAAAGCTAAGATTCTTATATTTTTGAATTTTTTATAATATATCTTCATTATAATAATGATACAGATGATTTACCTATGAATATGATTGATTTCGAGAAATTATTTAATCCACGTGCAATCGGAATAATTGGTGTAAATTTTAAATTATTCGGCGGAGGGTATTTTTACAATTGTTATAAAAATCTCGGTTATGATGGTCCGTTATTTTTATTTAATCCTCGATTGAAAGGTCAAGAGCTAGATGGCAGAAAGATTTACGGATCAATTTTAGAAGTAAAAGATGAACCAATTGATTATGTAATCATTGCTGTTCCTGCAAAAATAGTCCCTGATGTTTTAGAAGAATGTGGTCAGAAAGGAGTTCCATTTGTTACAATTTTCACTTCCGGTTTTTCGGAAATAGGTAATAAGGAATTAGAAGATAAAATTTTAGAAATTGCAAGAAAATATGATATAAGAATCATTGGCCCCAATTGTTTAGGAGTTTATGTACCTAAGAAAAAAATGGCGATTGCATTAACTTTATTAAAAGGTCAATCTGGAAATATGGGCATGATCTTTCAATCGGGAGGATTGGCAGTTTATGTAGCAGCTATGGGATCATCTGTTTATGGAACTCATCCGAGTAAGGTTATATCCATAGGAAATCAAATAGATCTTAATGTAGTTGATTTTCTTGAATATTTTAAAAATGATGATGAAACAAAATTCGTGGCTATGTATCTGGAAAATCTTAAAAGCGTTGATATCGGGAGACGCTTTATAAAAATAGTAAAGGAACTTTCGTTAGCGGGAAAACCTGTAATTATTTGGAAAGTAGGATATGGAAAAGCAGCTCAAGAAGCAATAATGTCTCATACAGGGGGTCTTGCGGGATCTCTTAAAATTTGGGAAGCAGTCGCCAAACAAACCGGAGGAATTTTAGTAAGAAATTCTCATGAACTAATAAATTTGGCAATGTTATTTCAACATATAAGTAGTATGCCGATAAATAGGAATATGGGAATCACAGCTGTAGGCGGTGGAGCCTCCATTGAAACAACAGATGTTTTTGAGAGGTATAACCTTAATGTTCCGAAATTAACACCTGAAACGGTTGAAAAATTTAAAGAATTTTTACCTGATGTAAATACAATCGTGCGAAATCCACTTGATTTAGGTGGAAGCGGGGCAGATCCCGAAATATTTTCAAAAACACTTATTACTCTGGATTCTGATCCTAATGTTTCCGCCGTGATTTTCATAAAAGTTTATGATTTTAATTATAAATTCCTTGAAGCAATTAAAACTGCATATAAACAGATGAAAAAACCTTTAATCTGCATTGCATACAAGGTAATCGATGATACAAGTGATTATGCTGGAAAATTACTATTTAAAAAAGAATTGTTTAAAATGAAAGTCCCTGTATTTGAGTCAATTGAACTTGCGGCAAAATCTTTAGATAAGATGTTAAAATACAGGGAGTTTTTAGAAAAGCAAGAAAAAATGAAAAAAGAAATGATCCTTGAATCTCTTTTATAAAAAACTATTTTTTAATCCATACAATCATATTATTAGGCCCTCGATTTCCCCAAGCGTAATAAGGTATTGCTTTTATGGTTTTTCCTGATTTAGTTTTTCCTAATATAACATTTATGCCCCCTAAAAGATTTTTATTGTATTGAACAATTAAATTTTGATTAAGATCAATTTTCTCGTTGAAAATATCAATATTTTCATTATCTATTTGTTCAAGACAATATATTAATGGGCCGCAACGTAAAGCAACTTTATCTCTGGTGCTTTTAATTCTGGGATCAGAATATATAATCTCAGGCTTTATCTTAAAATCTGCAGTAATTTCATTTTCTTCTTTCCATTCTTTTGATATTTCCAAAAAAGAAGCTGGTTTTATTTTATTGGGGTTAATTTTTATATTATCGATTTGAATTTCTGTATCTTTCGACCAATCAGGGATTCGTAAAAATAGTGAATAATATAATGGTTCTTCAAAATTTAGGTTAATTTTTACATTTCCATTCCATGGAAATCCGCTTGTTATCTTTATTTTTATCGTTTTATCTCGAAATTTAATTGTAGTCTCATTTCCGATATATTGATGTATCCAAATCCCTTTATCAGAAGTGCTATATATGAATTTTCCTAAAGAAGCAATTGTTCGGGCAACATTTGGCGGGCAACAAGCACAAATAAACCATTCACTTCTAACATCTTTACCTCGCGAGAGCAATGGATTGCTATAAGTATATTTTCTGCCGTCTATTGATTGACCGACCAGCATAGCATTATACATTAATTTCTCAAGTAAATCGGCATATTTAGTTTTAGCAGTAATTTGGAGCATTCTCCAATTCCATAACATATTTCCAATTGCTGCACACGTTTCTGAATAAGATTTTTCCGGGTTTAACTCAAAATCTTTACCAAAACCCTCAATTGCTTTTACTGAGCCAATTCCTCCCGTAATATACATTCTGGCTTTTATCATTTTTAGCCAAATAAGTTCTAAAATTCTTAAAAGCTCAGGGGCTCCAGTTTCGGAAAATAAATCAGCCATTCCGCAATATAAGTACATTGCTCGCACTGCATGACCTACGGGTTCAAAATTTTCTATAACAGGTTTATGCATCTGATAAACCTTCGCATTTATCCCTTCTTTGAATAGGATAAATCCATCTATAAGATTTAATTTAGCAGCATATTCAGGCACTCCATTTTGTTCATTTTTTTGCTCACTTTTTAATTCTGGATGATTCTTTAAAAATATTTTATCTCTTTTTTTAGTAAGATTCATCAAACTAATAAAATTTAGATTTTGGTTTAATACATAGGTCTTTAGACATCGCATTTTGCCCCGTTTATTTATGAATTCTTCAGCTAATTCTAGATATTTCCTATTATTTGTTTTTCTATATAAGGCAATTAATGCAAGTTCTATTTCTTCATGTCCTGGTGAACCTTTTCGTTTTCCGCCAAGAAATACTCTAACTAAAAGATTTGCATATTTTATAGCAGCTTTTAATAATTTATTATTATTAGTAGCATTATAATGAGCAATGGCTGCTTCAAATAAGTGTCCTGCGCAATATAATTCATGAAAAATATGGATATTTGTAAATCTTTTTTCAATAAATTTAGTAGTAAAATAAGTATTAATATAACCATCAATAGTTTGAGAACTAATAATGAGATCAACGATCTCTTCTACTTTTTTTGAAAGATCCTCATCTTTATAAGTTGTTAAAAAATAACAAGCGCCCTCAAGCCATTTATATAAATCTGAATCAAAATAAAACATTCCTTTTGTAATACCACGCTTAATTCCTGCAGCAATTCTAAAATTATTTATATGATGATTTTCTTCAAGTTTTTTATGCTGTAAATGTATTGAGATTTCTCTATTAATTTTCTGCCTTTTAGACCAAAAATTATCATTGATTCGAACATTTTCAAATGGAACGGGCTCTAATTTATTGAAAGGTCGTTTATTTCCAATCATTTTTAAGAATATAACATCTTTTATAGATCCAAAAAGCATTTAATAAAATGAGAATTGTAAGAAAAGTTTTTTTAAAATTGATAAAAATTACTATACTAATGTTAATAAGAATATAATTATTGTAGTTGCAATTGGCACGGTTAAATCGTCCCAAGTTGACGGAGATATTAATTCAATCAATGTAGCCAAAGCACTTGTTATTAATGAGTACAATAACGCAGTTTCTAATGTTAAGGGATTTTGATTAATAGGGTTTATTATTCCAAAGAATGAAAATGAAAATAAGCATAGTAAAAAGGCAGAAATGAAAAATGCAGATGATCCTTCCAACGTTCTTTCTGAACCCGTCCATGAAAGCTTAATTTTTCTTTTTCCAATTTTCCTGCCTACCATTGAGGCTAATGTATCCGAAATAATCATAATTAATATTCCTGCAATAGGGAAATACATTTGATGGGGTGCGAAAAATGCGAAGATTGCAACAAGGATAGTTATAGATAAGCAATAATTAAATGGTCCTTGAAGATATCCCTTCTCTTCTTCAGCTTCTTCTCCGATGGAATCATAAAGATCTTTTAATGCTTTTACTTTGCTCTCTTTTTGACTGAAATATGTTAGAATAGTTAATGAACCCGCAATTATAATTGCGAAAAAAGGCCAATTAAAATATGGTACAATAACTACAACAAGCCCTGCAAAAAGATGAACAATCTTCCTCGCCGTGTACTTAGATATTTTGTCTTTCTTTTTCAATCCAACGGGGATTAAAATTGTCGCAAAAACGTAGCAATAAGCGATTGCCATTAAAATCAAATCTTTTATAAGCAGCTCAATAGAATAAGACATTTTTTTTCACAGTATAAAATTAATTAAATATATTAAAGAATCATTTTGTTAAAAAATTATTTAGAATGCTTTTAAACTAATAAAAATAAGATATTAATTAAAACAAAAAATAAAAAATATGTTAAGAGTAGGAATAATCGGAATGGGCGTAATATCAAATTTAAACGCCCAAGGATATTTATATTCTCCTGACGCTGAAATCGTTGCGGTTGCAGATACAAATATTAAAAATGCCGGAGAAAAATTAGAACGCTGGGGTATAAGAACAACCAAGATTTATACGGATTATAGAAGGATGATTGATAGGGAGGATTTAGATATTGTTGATATATTAACACCACATCATCTTCATGCTCCAATGGCAGAATATGCTGCTAAAGCGGGAGTTCCAGGTATATCGGTTCAAAAACCCATGGCGCATACAATTACCGATTGTGAAAGAATAATTAAAGTTTGTAAAGAAGAAAAAGTAAAATTGAAATCATTTGAAAATTTTCGTTTTTATCCTCCTTATTTAAAGGCAAAAGAATTACTTGATCAGGGAGTTATTGGGGAACCTTTAAATTTTAGAATAAATACTGTCGGTACAGGGGGACCTAGTATGCCTTTAAATTTAATTAAATCATATTTATGGAGGGTTCAAGTAGAAAAATGTGGCGGGGGTCCGATGGTTTATGATGATGGAATACATAAATTTTCAATGGCTCTTTGGTTAATGGGAGAGGAAAGAGTGGAAAAAGTGTATTCTTGGATTGATTTCTTTTCTGGCCTAGTAGATTTTCCTGCTCACATTTTTTGGAAATATCCGAGTAAAAATCCTGATGACCCTCCTAAATACGGGTCAATGGAATTTAGTGTCGGACCTAATATTTACTATCCCTCCAATTATTACGCTTGTGATGAGTTTATCGAGATAACGGGAACTAAGGGAGTAATGTGGCTAAATCAATGTACTTCGGGAGGGAACTTTCTCTCGAAATATCCTCAATTTGCTCCTATAATTACTTATGTTGACGGGGAGGTTAAAACTTATGGTGAAGATTTACCGAGAGATTGGCGTTATTCATTTATTAATGCTACATTACATTTCATAAAAGTAATGAAAGAGGGAGGAACACCTATTTATACGGGAGAACAAGGTAAAAATCTATGTATATTTGCTAAAATGCCTTATATTTCATCACAACAGAAAAGAGAGGTCTATTGGGAGGAAATGACACCCGAAAATGAACAGCGTGGTTTTTGCACCGTCCAGAATTTCTTCTCTAAATGGAAAGGGTTAAGAAAAGGGCTCAGTTATTTAAGAAAAGTTAAAAAAGACCTTAAAAGAGGTAAAAAACATGGTTTAAAAATTACAAAATTTAAATATCAATATGAATTTTAGCATTCCTAAAAAAATTATAAATTTCATTTATAAATCGTCTAAATAAATTTCTTTACCTGTTTCTGCAGATTTTATAGCTGCTAAACAGAATTTTAATACATATTTTCCATGTTCTCCCGATAAAATTGGTTCTTTATTTTTTAAAATAACATCAATAAAATGATGAGTTGCATTTATAAAACTAATCGCCCAATCATTTTCAAAGTTCGAATATAATTCAATTTTACCATCCCTATATATCATTAACGGAGCAAATATATCCGATTCAGTCATTTTGTTGCCAATTGAAGTCCCTTGATTGATTTTCATTAAACCACGACTTGCGATAATTTCTATAAACTCATCCGTATTATAATATTTTGATGGAATTCTCATTTCAGGTGCAAGAGCAAATTCTAAATTTCCATATTGAGGGATTAAATGCTTTCTATTTTTATTTTCTTTACATTTCCACATTACGTAAGCGGGAGCGTCCATGCCTTTAAAATTATCGGTCCAAGCAAATACTTTCTCTATTTCTTCACCGTATAACCACCATCCTAATGTAAAGGCATGCCAACCATTATCCAAAAGAACAGGAGAACCTCTTTTTGAACCGCCTACTTGCTTGGGATCAAAACGCCATTTATTCGCACTTTCAGGTATATCCCACCCCCCTTTACCTGCCATTACCGTCTTAATTCTTATAGATGATAAATCACCGATATAATCTTGATCAATAAGCTCTTTTGCTTTTTTTATATGCAGTGCGAATATAAAATTCTCGTAAATTGATAAAATTGTTCCGGTATCTTTACAGGTATTTATCATCTCATCACATTCTTCTAAAGTTAATGCCATAGGTTTTTGAACGGATACTCCTTTAACTCCCGATTTGGCGGCATATATTGTAGCATCCGCATGAAGATGATGGGGTAAAAGGATTTCAACAATATCTAACTCCTCCTTATCAAGCATTTCTTTATAATCGGAATAAATTTTAATATCATCACGGAGCTTGAATTTTTTAATCTTTTGCTTAGCTTTTTCAACCGTCCTATTGCATAAACAACTAATTTCCACATTCGGATTATCTAAATATCCGAGAATATTAAGGTCAAAAATAACGCCGGTTCCGATTACTCCTAATTTTAACAGAAATTCACACCAATCTATTTAAATTTATTAAAATTTCGATATTAATTATATATAATTTCGAGTTCTAAAAATAATTAATTTATATCAATTTATTGATTTTTATGCTAAACGATGAATTAAAAGAATTTCTGGAAAAGTTTTTTGATTCAAGCCAACTTAATCGACTGCCTAAGATATATGGCGGTGGAAAAATCTTTTCAGCACCATTAATTGGCGTGGCAAAAGGTGATGATTACATCTTTTCTAAATTTAAAGAAGTTGTGGCTGAGGAGCATATGACCCCTTTGGAATTTTGGTTAGCCGAAGGATTAACAGAAATTGAGCCATCAAAATTAAGAATTATATCAATTGTATTTCCTTATGTTAATAAAATAAGAAAAGAGAGTAAAAATTTTGAAAAAGTTGGAAGAGTTCTTTTACCTGCTGAAATATATAACGTTGGAAGAAATTATGCAAATGAATTAAAAAAAGAAACTTGCAGAATGATTATTGATTTTTTAGAAAAAAAAGGTTATAATGCAATTGCCGCAATGCTTTCGGAATCTTTTAGTATAATTACTAAGGGTCGATTTTACTCTAATTGGTCTGAACGGCATATAGCATTTGCCACAGGTTTAGGAACTTTTAGTCTCCATGAGGGATTAATTACCGAATTAGGATGTAATATAAGGCTTGCTTCAGTAGTTACTGATGCTCCATTTGAAATAACAAAAAGAAAAACGGATGACCCTTATGCAAATTGTCTCTATTTTGCTAAAGGAACATGTAAAAAATGCATAGAGCAATGTCCTGCAGGTGCAATTACCGAAAACGGGCATGATAAGAATAAATGCTACATATACGGTCAAAAAATAATGAGAAAAGTTGTATCAAAAATTGGTAATATCTTAAGACCTCACTGGCGCCGTATTAATTGGAAATGGGAGGAGCAAAAACCTCCAGTTGGCTGTGCTTTTTGTCAATTTAATGTTCCCTGTATGGACAAAAATCCTGTAATCTCAAATCAATAAATTGTATTATTAAAAATGAAAAATATTTGGAGATGTAAAAATGACAAGAGATTTTGATGAGGAAGTTAGAAAATTAATGAAAAAAATGACCTTAAAAGAAAAACTTAAATGTATGTCCGGAGATGGGACGCTCTTAAAAGATGGGCTTAAAATGATTATAAGATATAATAAAAAGCCGATTCCTGCAGGAGTTATTAAAAGACTTAATATTCCGGGTATTTTATTTTCTGATGGACCAAGAGGCGTAGTAATGAATAAATGTACTTGTTTTCCCGTATCAATGGCAAGAGGCGCCTCTTGGGATCGGGATTTAGAGAGGAGGATAGGTGAGGCAATAGGTGTAGAAGCAAGAGCTTTAGGGGCAAATTTTTTTGGCGGAGTTTGCATCAACCTTTTAAGACACCCCGCATGGGGGCGAGCACAAGAGACTTATGGCGAAGATCCGTATTTATTAGGAGAAATGGGCGCGGCTCTAGTAGAGGGTGTTCAAAAACATATAATGGCATGTGCCAAGCATTTTGCATGTAATAGTATTGAGAATGCAAGATTTAAAGTGGATGTAAAAATAAAAGAGAGGACTTTAAGAGAAATATATCTTCCTCATTTTAAAAAGTGTGTAGATGCCGGCGTTGCCTCCATTATGAGCGCCTATAATAAAGTAAATGGATATTATTGCGGGCATAATAAACATCTTTTGAGGGATATTTTAAAAGAAGATTGGAAATTTGAAGGCTTTGTAATTACGGACTTTGTTTTTGGTATTCGTGATGGAAAAAAAGCGGTTAATGCAGGCGTTGATATTGAAATGCCCTTTAATTGGAAAATGAAGCCTAAAAAATTGATGAAATATCTAAGTAAAGGAGAAATTACCGAGGAACAAATTAATGAGGCTGTAGAAAGGATATTGAAGATGGAATTAAAATTCAAAGATATCGGAGATCCTAATTTATATAAGCGGGATAAGATCGG
>CAZVTX010000119.1:0-9683 GCA_964629395.1 uncultured archaeon | reverse complement strand
AATGTAATAATTATAATAGGATTAAAACTTAAGTTTATTTACGATATTTGTTATATAAAAGATATTGAGATTAATTTTTGAAAGTAAAATTATTATAAAATTTCGAGAGGTCTAAAAATGGCTCAAATGATTACGGACTTATTAACGAATATTTACAATAGAATTGCACAATTGGGGCAGGAGATTCAAAAATTAAAAGGTTCCTTGGATGACCTAAACAAGAATATCGAGGATAAGATTTCTGCTTTAACTAAACGCATGGATGAATTTTATAAAGAGATTGATATAACAAAGAATAAACATATCGAGACGATAAAAGAGATGGGTATAGAAGTTATGAAAGAGCTGCAAAAATTACAAGAGGGTTTAGGTTTAAAAGATTTAGAACAATTAATTGAGAATTTAGAAAATTTTGCCAAACTATCATCCGAAATCTTAAACCAAGATACCGTTACGGTGCTTTTATCCGAGGCAATAGAATCGGTAAAAGCTTTAAAAGCTTCTTTCCAAAAATAAAATAAAAAATAGAAAATTAAAGAAAAGAATAGAGGTTTGTTAAAAATGTCAGACCAATTAGCACAGCAAATGTATGAAAAATTGGAACAAATTACAAAATCTTTAGATGGAACTATTGCTCAAATTAATAATATGAACCAAAAAATAGAAGAATTATCTCAGAAATTCTCAGAAGAAACCGTTAGCTTAACAGAAAATATAAGATTAATTGTGGAGGTTTTAAAGCAATTTAGAGTTCAATCGAGTGCGGGTTTACAGGAATTATCCGATGAATTTAACGAAAAAATAAGGGAATTATATGAAAAGAAATCGATAGAGGCAATTCTTGATGAAGAAAAGAAAGCTATTAATACAATAAAAGAAGCAAACAAGGCGGTATCAAATAATTTATATTATGCTCAATTGCTTACAATTATTCAATCAATAAGGGAAGAAACTAATCGAATTTTAGGTAATAGAGAAAAATAATTTTGTTATTCTTTTTAAATTAATATTTATTTTTATTTATAAAAAAGAAAGGGCGGAAGAAAATATGGTTAAGGGAATTTTTACAATTTTAATACCTCATGAATCCGATTATTATGAATTGGGTTCATATGCTCCTGAAGTTGGATTTAAATTTAAAATAACGGATAATATTTTCCTAAGGTTGCATCTGGATCATGAAAAATCAGAATATAATATCAGAAAGTTTAAAGATGTAACAATTGCTTCTTATTTACATAATTTATCGGGAAAAATTGCGAGAAAAATAAAGTCTCTTTTAATTGGTGTTGTTTTGGATGAAAAAGATGATACCGAGAAATTAAGGCATGTTCTCAAAAATGCAGCAGAGGAGCTTGAAAAGTTAAATTTAATTGGAATTTCTAAGGAAGAAATAGAAGAAAAATTAAAAAATATATATTTTAGGCTATTTGATACCAGTTTTTTCGCTTTAGATCCTGAATTTATTAAAAATAAAGTAATAAATTATACAAAAGAGTTATTAACAGGAAAAAAGAAAGATAGAGTTATTGCGCAAGAACTTTTAAAATATATTGAAGAGGGACTTCATCATAAAATCTCAGAAAACTATGAACAAGCAGAAAAGGCACTAAAAGAGAATGATCTAAAAGATGCCGCTAAGTATTTTGAAAAAGCTGCGGAAATTGCCGAGAAATTAATGTTAACCGATTTAGCCAAAAAATTAAGAGAAAGATCCAAGAGTTCGGGAAAGATTCCTATTTTGAGAAAAAATATGGAAGAAGCGGCACAAAAGGCAAGGAATTTTCTTAAAAATGAAGATTTCTATAATGCCAATATTTATTATTTAAAAGCAAGTGAAATCGCAAAAGAATTGATGGACGCTGAAAAACAAGAAGAGTATAGTTTAAAAGCTAAAGCATTAAAAGAATTTCATGAGATTGACCAAAGATTTAAAAAGAAATAATGATGAGCGAATTTAATACCAATACAATTGCATTATTAACAGATTTTGGACTTCGGGGACAACATTATGTTGCAAGTATGAAAGGTGTCATTTTAAGTGTAAATCCTAAAGTAAATATAGTTGATATCTCTCATAATATTTCCCCTTTTTCAATAATAGAAGCATCATATCTTTTAAGATGTGTTTATAGATATTTTCCAAAAGGAACAGTTTTTATTATAGTAGTAGATCCGGGAGTTGGCACTTCTAGAGAAATCTTAATAATTAAATCTAAAGACAGTTATTTCTTTGTCGGACCTAATAATGGGATTTTCCCTAATGTATTATGCTCGGAAAATATAGAAAAATGTATAGAGGTTAAGAATAGTAATTATTTTCGGAAACCAGTTTCCAATACTTTTCACGGAAGAGATATTATGGCTCCTATAGGTGCTTATATAACCAAAAAGATACCTTTATCGGAATTCGGAGATAATTTTGATTTAGAAAAACTCATTAAAAAATCAATTTCATATGAGATAATTTATAAAGAAAATAAAGTTAAATGCATTATTCAATACATCGATTCTTTTGGTAATATTACAACCAATATTCCTATTCAAAACGGTTATGTAAAAAAATCCAATATTAAACTGAAAGATAATCAAATAATTGAAATTCATTATAATGATAACGTTAAAAAAGGGAGATTAGTTCCAAATTTCTCAAGCGTAAATAAAGGAGAATTATTATTCCTTGTTGGATCAACGGGTTTTATTGAAATTTCCATTAATCAAGGAAGTGCCGCTCAAGAATTAAATTTAAATGTTGGAGATCATATTTCTTTTTATTTTTAGTAATATATTTTTAAAATAAATAAAATGAATGAAATAGATAGCTCTGAAGAATTATTGGCTTGTATTAATTTGGATGATATTAAATATTTAGAAACAGGCCAAATCTCAAAATATATCTTTCCTTTACCAAGAAGAGAAGCCCATAAAAATAAAATTCCGCATTTAATTGTTCGCTTATTTGCTGTTTCCAAAAATAAAAATGGTGAAACACTGTATTTAGTTCAGAAAAGAAGCAAAAATAAGAGGGGTTATCCACTTTATTTTACGGACTCTGCGAGTGGGCACGTTATCTATGAAAAAAATTTAGATTTAACAAAAATTAAAGAAAATGCTATTCGTGAATTGGAAGAAGAATTCGGAATCAACCCAAATAAAATAAAAAAGATTAAATTTTTTGGGTTAAAAATTGAGGAAGATCAATTTACCCCTGAAATTGCTTATATTTTTTATACTTTAATCGATTCAAATGTAAAATTAAAGCCAAATCCAGAAGAATTAGAAATCCATGCAAGTCGATTTTATACTAAAAATGAACTTGAACGGCTTCTATCTGAGGAAAAGGTAGTCCCTTATGCAAAAAAATATTGGCAAGAAATATTAAATGAAAAAATTGATGAGTTATTTATAGATTCGCAAAAAATTATTTCTTCTCAAAAAATTGCTCTATTTTTAGGGAGATTTCAACCTTTTCATTTAGGACATCTATATGTTATAGAAAATATATTACAAAAATTTGAAAAAATTAAAATCGGGATTGGAAGCTCTCAAATATCGCGGACTATAAATGATCCATTTACGGTTGAAGAGAGAAAACAATTTATTCATTCTACTTTAAATGAGTTAGGCTATAAAAATAGATATGAAATTTATGAGATTCCCGATATCTTTAATTCGGAAAAATGGGTCGATCATGTTGTATCAATTGTAGGAAAATTTGACGTTGTTTATGCAAATAGCGAATGGGTAAGATTACTTTTTGAGAAAAAAAATTTTATTGTAGGTGAAAAGCTTAAAAAAGACATGGAAAATTATAATGCAAGTAAAATTAGGAAATATATTGCTGAGAATAGAATAGAATGGGAACGATTGGTGCCAGAAACGGTAAAGAATCTAATTTATAAATTTGATGGAATAAATCTTATAAAAAATTTATATAAAGATGAAAAAAATTAGAGATAATTAACTTTACTTTTACCATCATCTTTATTATAAAAAATTAATTTATTTCCGTCTAGTTTAATCCACATTCGCTTTTCATCAATTACTTCTAAAATCTTAAACATAATTTCTTCATCATTAAATATTTTTTTCTCAAATTTGTGCTTTATATAATCAATTACATCGTAAACATATGCGGATGTTGCAATACGGGATAACTTTTCAAGTACTTTTTCGATTTGATTTTTTAGCGGTTTTTCAAAAGAGTATTTTCTCTTTGCTCTAAGGATTTTTTTCTTTAATTTTAAAAACTTTTCATTTTCGCTTTCTAATTCTAAACTAACTTCTATAGCGTCTAAAGCCCTTGTATATTCTTTTGCAATGTAAAAAGCTTTTGCTACTTTATACCACTTAATAGGATCATTTTCATTTGTTCTATTTTTTACCATTTCTTTATAAAGCTTTACTAAATTAATATAAGGAAGATCATAAAGCCAATCTATTTTTAAGGATTCTTTATAAGCTTTAATTGCATTATAATAATCTTCAGCACAATAATATGCATAACCAATATTATTCCATGCAATTTTATTAAAGGGATCTAATTTCAAAGCTTGTTTATAAGCATCTATAGATTTTTTATATTCACCTAAAAATCTATACGCTCTTCCTAAATCAATCCAATTGGCAACGTTTAAATGATCTACTTCTAAAGCCCGTAAATAAATCGGAATTGTTTTATCATATTGTTTTCGATCAATATAAATATTTGTGAGATTCACAAGAGGTCTGTCATAATCGGGTTTTATTTCAAGAGCTTTTTCATATAATAAAATCGCTTTTTCTAATTCACCCATACATTCGTAGACATATCCTTTATTATTTAAAGCCACTTCGTTATCCGGCTCAATATCAAGGACTTTATCATAATATAATATCGCTTTTTCATATTCTTTTAAATGACGATAGCATAAACCAATATTAATAAGTGCATCAATATTATTAGGTTCAATATCTAATACTTGAAAATAATAATCTAAAGCAATTTCATATCGTCCAGAATCATAATAGGAATTTCCTTTGTCAAGAATTTTTTTAATATCTTTCATAATTTTTCAAAATCTAATTTTATTATTTCAATATAAACAAAATTAAAAAATTATATGCTAATTTTGCTATGACTACAACGAGTTTATTGATTCTTAGGATTATATAAATTTGCTTTTTAAAAATTTTTGTATAATTATTTATTTTATGATATTTTTTTATTTGGTAGGATGATTGGAGAATTATTAGAGATCGATGGATCATTTGGAGAAGGTGGGGGCTCTATTTTACGCCTAAGTGCGGCATATTCTATATTATATAATATTCCAATAAAAATATTTAATATCAGGGCGAATAGACCTAAACCTGGTTTGAGATTACAACATTTATTAGGTTTAAGAGCACTCTCAGAGTTGACGGGAAGTAAATTGAGTTCTTGCGATGTAGGGACAACGGAATTAACATTTATACCCGGGAATAAATTAAAAAATAATATCACTTTAAAAGTAAAAACTGCGGCTAATATTGGATTATTATTACAACCTATACAAATTGCTTGCTTAAAATTTAAGGGTGCTGATGAAATTAGAATTCGTATTGATGGAGGCGGAACTTTTGGAGAATGGGCTCCAGGACTTAATTATCTTAAATATATAACCTATGAAATTTTCAAGAAAATTGGATTCTTTATTAATCTTAATATTATTAAACATGGATGGTATCCTAAAGGCGGAGCAAAAGTAGAATGTATTTTAAAACCGCCAATCAAGGATTTAAAGCCGATAAATTTAACTGAATTAGGAGAAATCTCCCAAATTAAAGGAGAGATTTTAATTACAAACCAAATAAAAGGAGCACATAACATTAGTTCAAGAATAAAAAATTCGGTAATTTCTACAATTAAAAAATCCTTTAATATAAATGTGAATATAAAATACAACTTAGTGAATTCCCTTAGTTCGGGAGTATCACTATTATTATGGGCAAAATCAGATACAGGAGCAATAATCTCAAGCGGAACCTTTTTGGGGAGGTTAAAATTATCCTCGGAATCATTAGGACGGATGGCTGCAAATGAGATTTTAAAATATATTAAAAATGATATTCCCGTGGATAATTATCTAAGCGATCAGCTCATCCCCATAATGGCATATACAAAAGAACCTTCTCAAATTAAAGTTTTAGACCTAACGAGTCATACAAAAACTAACCTGGAATTACTTAAAAAATTTATAAATCGTGAATATTTAATTAAAAAAGAAAAGAATTACTTTATAATTGAGTATAAATAAAGAAAAAAAATGTCTGTTCCTAAATATATTAAAGAAACAACTAAATTACAGAGAGTTATAAGAATATTAAGTTTTATCGGAATCTGGATTTTTACAATTTTCTGGATTTCTCATGTAATAATTGAATTACCTTCTCTTCCTCTCTTAATATTACTATTCCCTGAGTTTTATCTCTTAATCTTATGTGTAATATCTTATTATTATTTCTCGATAAAAATTTGGAAAGAAAAGATTCTATTACATGAAAATGATATTTATGAGACAATTGCTTATCGAAAAAAAACGTCCATAAAAAATATTGCAAGAGTCAAAAAGATTAGTGTAAAAACTGTAATTAGGATAATAGAAAGATTAATTCAACAGGATAAACTTTTCGGAACAATTAAGGATGGTTTATTTATATCCGAGAAAACTATGACGCCAATATGTACAATTTGTAATAAAGAAATAGAGGATCGGGTTATAAATATGGTATTATGCCCTCACTGTAAAAGACCTTTTCATAAAGATCATATTATAGATTACATAAATGAAATGGAAGAAAGATGCCCAAACTGTAAAAAGACGTTAAAAATAGGAGATATAATTAAATAAATTTTGAAAAGAAATTTTTATAAGAGTTTAATTTTATATGTTTATTATAATCAATTTTAAAAACCTCGTATAAAAACAATGTCAGACGCATATCAACGTTGTCCGCGATGCGGTAATGAAAATAGAGCTGATTCTTATGCTTGTGCATTTTGCGGTAAAAGATTGAGATATGAAAGAATTGAAAATATCCGTATATTTCGAAGAATTGAATCCGAGTTATGGACAAATCCTTATCCTTGGTATCTAAAGATCTTTTATTTAATTGTTGATCCTCCGAAAGCCTTTTTCGATATTAATCATAGGAGAAAAGATGCTCCTGGGTTTTTAATATTATTATTTAATTCATTATTATGGGGTTTACTCGGCTTAGCATTTTTTTCACACTATCGTATAACATCTATTAATGGCGCAACAATAAGTCCCTATTCTTTATGGTTATTCCCGCATGGATTAAGCATTTTCTTAACTTTTTTCATATTTGGATTTATTTATCAATTTTTACTTTTTGCCGTTCTAATTTGGCTATTTTCTAAGGGTGCTAATTATGCTGTAGGATTTTCTGAGAGACTTGAAGCTCGATTTGGGAAAGAAGGAGAGGAAGGAGAATATCAACAGATAGAACTAAGCCCCTTTAGTATTTATAAGGGGGGAATATTACTCCAAAAACAAGAGTCTCATAAGTTTAAAATGATGTTATGCGCTTTTGCTCCATTTCTCGTTATTAATACCATTAAAATTTTTATTGTACTTATTGCTTTTCCTACGGTGGAAATTGATGCATCTTTTAATTATTTTGACTTAAATATTTATAATGAGATGTTCTCGTCTCCAGTATGGGCAATATTAGATATTTTAGATGGAATAACTATTGCGGTTTGGGTTCCTATTTTAACGGCAATAGCTATTAGAGAATTAAGTAATTCATCAACATATAGAGTATTAATATCATCTATAATTATCGGTGTAATTGTCGCAATCTTTTTCTTTTTCATGCGTCCCTCTGTAATTGGTTAATTAATATATAAAAATTTCAAAAAATTAATTAAAGACTATTCCTTTTATTTAACATCTAAACCATTCTTTATTATATAATAATGAAATAAGTGATTAAAAATGCCTCGACCTGCATATCGCTCCAAAGCAATGGCAAGAAAAAAATTAAGAACACCTGGAAATAGAAATGTAATTCATTATTGGAGAAGAAAGCCGAAAATAGCTCATTGTGCCAAATGTAAAAGACCAATTCCGTCAATACCTCGTTTAAGACCATCTAAAATGAAAAAAACCCCGAGAACAAAAAGAAGAGCTAATAGAATGGAAAGCGGGAGATATTGTGCAGTTTGCTTAAGAGAATTAATACAAGAACAAATCTGGAATCAAAATTTATGAATAATAGTCCAATAATAAAAAATTTCTAATATATTTAAACAAAAATTTAAACTAATACCTTATTGTAATCTTTATTTAACTAAATTTTTAAATTTATTAATGATTATTGCAATTTCTGGATTACACGGAACCGGTAAATCAACTGTGGCAAAAAAAATTGCAGAATTACTAAATTTAAAATATTATTCCACTGGAGAGGCTTTTCGGGAACTTGCCAAACAAATGAATATGTCGTTAAAAGAATTTTCGGACTATGCAGAACAACATTCCGAAATCGATTTAAAACTCGACGAAAAAATTATTGACCTTGCAAAAAAAGGTAATATCATAATTGATAGTCAATTAAGCGGTTATTTACTTAAAGATATTGCAGATTTCAAAATATTACTTACTTGCCCTCTAAATATACGCGTTAAAAGGATGGCTGAAAGAGATAATTCTTCATTTCAAGAAAAATTAGAAGAAACTAAACATCGTGAAGAATCTGAACGTATTCGCTTCAAAAAACTTTATAATATTGATTTAAGCGACCAAAAAAAAAATAGATCCATATTTGATCTCGTATTAAATACAGGTAATCTAACCGTTAATGAGGTTATTGATATTATTATGGAAAAAATTAAACAAAAATCATTAAAAAATTAAAATTAAAATTAAAACCGAAAAAAATTTTATTCTATGTTTAATTTTTTAAGATACAAATAAAGGGTTTATTTTTACTGGTAATGATATTAAGAATCAGTAAAAATAAACGTTCTAAACGTAATTTGGTGACAAATTATGAGTATATATGACATTGGAAGAGTATGCGTAAAAACTATGGGCCGTGAAGCAGGACGATATTGCGTTATTGTAGACATTATTGATAAGAATTATCTGCTGATTGACGGCCTAAAAGTAAGAAGGAGAAGAGTTAATTATAAACACATTGAACCAATCGCAGAGATCATTGATATTAAAAAAGGTGCTAGCCATGAAGATGTTGTAAGCGCTATTAAGAAAGCTAAATTAACCGAAAAGATGAAAGAAATAGTTAAAGTTCCCATAAAATAATTAATAAAATATAAATATTTCAAAAATCAATAATCTTAAATTTAATAAACGGTTGCAACGGTAGCCAAGCCCGGTAAGGCGCTGGATTGGAGAAGATTAATTATTTCCATACATCCAGTGTGCGTAAGCACTCATGGGTTCAAATCCCATCCGTTGCGCCATTTTTTATTTTTTCTTTTATAATCTTTAAAATAATGATTTTCTCTTATGAAAAAAAATAATATCAATAAATATTTATAAAAAATATTTTTCTCTAATCTACAAATTATTGTCATCAATGAATTTTTTAAATTATTTTTACATATATAATAATTAATATTTGAATAATTATAATAATAAGAAAAAAATTTAATAACTTGAATAATTATT
>CAZVTX010000118.1:0-9848 GCA_964629395.1 uncultured archaeon | reverse complement strand
AAAAGACATAACCTCCAGGATCACTCGATTTAGGAATATATATTGATTGATATAACCCAGGAGATTTTTCATTTAATTGATTATTGATCTGATAATTATTATTTTTATAAATAAATGGAGTACATGAAGTAGTACAATAATAAATTGTGAGATTGGAACTTTGTAAATTTAATTTTATATCAATATTGTTAGAACTTGTAGAAGTTCTATCTATTGAATCATACATAATAGTGTAATTTAACACTTTAGGAATTTTTGACTTATTTAAAAACCAGATATAAAAGGTTCTGGTATGTTTTTTTCCGTTATATTTTAATGTAAAATTTAAGGAATAAGGATTATTAGAATAATTAAAAAAGCTAATAGAATCATTATAATAAATTCCCGCTCCAATTTCATTTAATTTAATTAATTTTTCTCGATTTCCATCTTTGTTTTTTAGAGTTAAATTAAAATCAATTCCCGAATTTAGTCCAATTAATCCCTTATAAATCGATTGATCTAAAAGTTCAATTGAAATTTGTGTTTTATTATTAAAAATAATATTAGATTTTATTCCAAGATGGATTGAGATATTATTCAATAACTTTGAATTTTCAATAATATGATTAATAAGATTACGTAGTAAGCGAGAATGTGAATCATAGTAATTCTCATTTCCGAATATTTCATTAGTTAACCATGTAGCACTTCCGAAAGTATATATTTGTCCATTATTAGGATTTTCGGTTCCATATGATGCAATTACAATTTCATTATTTAATTTTGCAAGAATTTTTGCATTAGATCCTACATTAAAAGCACAACCATAATCCCAATAGATTTTATCAACCCCATTGAAAATATCTTTATCATAAAATTCATTTATATTCATAGAATTAATATAAAGCCCAAATCCAATATTTTCAAAATCATAAATATTTTTATCTTTTATCTGAATTCCGCTTCCCATTTTATAAAGCAACTCATTTAAGTCGGAAATACAAATTGACTGATACATATTTCCTAAAAGAATAATTGTTTTTCCTTCATTAAAGAAATCGATGATCGCTGCTTTTTCTTCTGGAGTAAAAGATAAAATTGGATTTTGAAGGATTAAAACATCATATAAACTTAATATCTCCTTGGTTATTAGTGAGGCATTTTTATCTGAATTATAATTAGGACTCCAAAAATCCATGAAATATTTAACGGAACAATTCATTTCATAAAGCATCTTTATTGCTTTATATAATTTTATTTGATTATAAGTCGAATCCAAAGTTGAAAACCAATCATTTAAACCATGAAAAGAATCTAAATATATTTTTAGCTTTGGTAAAGCGATATTAATTCTAATAGTAATATTATCATAAACAATATTGCCATCTGTTAGGTTTAAACTAAATACCTTAAAAGATGGCGTCGCATTTAAATTAATTCCTATTTCAATTGTTGTATAGTTTATTCCACTTTTATGAAATGATAATTTAGTAGAATCGATTGATAAAGAAATATCTTTTAAATTATTAGGGATTTTAATAGTATAATTATTTGCGATTCCAGAAATAACCGTTAAATTAAATTTTACTCTATCTCCAGGAAATTTAAGCAAATCATAAGGCTCAATTGGTAAAGTTTTAGGTAATAATATTGATAAATTATTTACATTATCCATTTTTTTTAAAAAATTTAATGTTCTTGAAATATTTATTATACCTGCACCTTGTTTTACGTACTCATCATCATTTCCTTTTATTGGCGTTGCTCCTTCCAATAAAGCAATTCTTAATGCTTCAGGAGTAAGTGCTGGATATGCTTGTTTTATTAAAGCAATCCCTCCAGCAACCATCGGACATGCCATACTCGTTCCGCTTAAAGGAATATATCCATAATCTTCAAAATAATTGAAATAATTACCGTAATATCTGAATTCATTTGAAATAATTGAGCCTGGATTTTCAGTAGAAATAATATTTACTCCTGGAGCTAAAAGATCGGGATAATTTAAAGAATAAAATGTAGGCCCCCAACTACTAAAAGACGCTAATTCCAATTTATTATTTATAGCACCAACAGAAATACAATTAAAAGAAGCAGCTGGAGTTCCTCCACTAAAATATTCACCACCAGAATTCCCCGCAGCTGCAACACAAATAATACCTTTTCTAACTGCATTTGAAACTGCTAATGAAAGAGGGTCATTGGGATCAGGAAAACCTCCACCAAAACTCATGGAAATAATATCTACTTTTTTATCATTGACCAACCAATCAATTGCATCTATTATATCTCCTTCATTTAAACTACCTGAATAATTTGCTGCTCTTGCATTAATTAAAAGAGCCTTAGGTGCAACACCCCGATATTTTCCAGAAGATACTTTACCATTCCCTGCAATGATGCCAGCTACATGTGTACCATGTCCGTTATAATCATAAATCTTTTTATCATCCCTTTTTGTTCCTTCAGAAGCAAAATTTTTTGAATCGATAATTCTCGAAGAAAAATCATGATGAAAACCTATTCCCGAATCTATTACACCAATTTTTATTCCTTCACCTGAATATGGTAAATTATCCGCACCAATCGCTTTAAGCCACCAATTATCATAATTTTTTATTGGCAGAGATTTTAAAGAATCCTTTATATTCTGAATTTCAATTTTATATAAATTAGTTTTATAGATCTTTTTTATTGTCATGTTGGAAGGATAATCCTTCTTTAAATTGATAAGATCTTTTACTTTACAACTCAAATATAATCCTGGAATTATTCTGTAATTTGAAATTATCTTAAAATCATTAAAATAGTTCTCAATAAATTCAAGTTTTTCTTGATAACTTAAATTATTCTTAAAGAGAATTATTATTTTTACATATTTATTTTCATTTTCACTATTTAGTTCACATCTTTTTAAAAAATTTAAAAGATTATTATCATAAATAGAATTAACTTCATATAAATTGGATCTTATATTATCTAAATGATTGATCGGTGTTGTTATTTCAGTTTTTTTATTTAAATAATTATCTATTAAATTTCTAATCGAATTGGATTCAATAGTATTGCAAAAATTGTCATTATAAAGAAAATATAATTGTAAAAAATAAAAAGGGTTAAATATTAGAAAAAAAATTACTAAAGTCTTAATATTTTTCATAATAAAATTAAATTTTTATATTATTTTATAAATTTTGCTTGACCTGCAGAACCTAAAACTTCCTTATTTTTTCTGATTATCATATTTTTTAATTCTTCCCTGGCAACACCTAAATATTGTCTTGGATCAAAATGTTCGGGATGCTCTGCTAAATATTTTCTGACCATTGCTGTAAATACAAGTCTACCATCTGTATCAATATTTATTTTGCTAACACCAAATTTTGTAGCTTTTCTAAGTTGCTCTTCAGGAATTCCAAAAGCTTTTTGTAATGAACCACCATACTTATTTATTATTTCTACATATTCTCTTAATACAGAAGAAGCACCATGTAAAACGATTGGAAATTTACCTAACTTTTTTCTTACTTCTTTTAAAATATCAAATCTTAACTCAGGAATATCTTCTTCTCGTTCTACTTTAAATTTATATGCTCCGTGGGAAGTACCAATAGCTATTGCTAATGAATCACAATTAGTACTATTTACAAAATCCTCGACTTGGTCTGGATCAGTAAAATGATGTTCTTTTGATTGTACATGTTCTTCTATGCCTGCTAATACACCTAATTCTGCTTCTACAGAGACGTCACGAGGATGTGCATATTCGACTACTTTTTTTGTAATTTTTACATTTTCCTCATATGGTAATTTACTTCCATCAAACATTACACTCGAAAATCCGCTATCTATGCAAGATTTGCATAATTCAAATGAATTACCATGATCTAAATGTAAAGCAATAGGAATATCATATCCTAACTCCTTTGCCATTTCGACACCTCCTTGACCTAAATATCTTAACATTGTTTGGTTTGCATATTTTCTTGCTCCTTGGCTTATTTGAATTATTACAGGTGAATCACTTTCTCCACAACCTATAATTATTGCTTGTAATTGTTCTAAGTTATTTATGTTATACCCTGGAACTGCAAATTTTCTTTCCAATGCTACTTCAAACATTTTTCTTGTATTAGAAAGTCCTAATTCTTTATATGATACCATTTTTATCATTTTTATTTTGTATTATTGTAAGTAGTATTTTTATTTGCATAAAAATTTATACTCCTTTTTTTCTATTGGAAAAATAATATTCTAAATATGGATTTATCTATTAAAAAAATAATTCTTTAATAATATAATTTTTATATTAATTCTGATTAAGTAAATGGGGTATATTTCATTTAAATAATTATAATATTAGAAATCTAAGTTATTTCATTTAATTTTCCAGTGGAAATAATGCTCTCATTTAATTATTAATTATATAAATTTGAATTATAAAAAATTAAAGAAAAATTAGAAAAAATTATTTATTTACTTTCCAAAAAACTTTTGGCCTGCCTCTTTTTCCCTCGTTTCTTGAGAATTTTTCTACTATTTTTCTTTTTTGCAATTTTAATAAATTATCATATATAGTTGTCCTTGGAGTTTTTAATATTTGTACTAATTCTCTTCGAGTCAATGGTCCTGATGATTCTAATATTTTAATTAAATTTTGTTGAAGCGGTGTTAACATTTTATTGATGTCATAAAATTCATTAAAAATTACTTTATTAGCCATAATTTATTCCTCCTATTATTTCGACATTATAACGACAATTTAAATTCTTTAATTGAAGTTATAAGATCCTTAATTTTATAATAAAAAGCATTTATATATAAATGATGCTTATTTATGTCATAATAACATAAATTAGCATAAAATTTTATTAAATTTTTATAACATTAAAAAAATTAAAATAATGACAGATACACAGAGAACCACGATTACTTTAACTGATTTCTATTGGCGAAAAATAGAGAGATTAGTAGGTAAATTTGCTTCTACTAAAGCTCAAGTAATTAGTAAAATAGTCGAAAATTATCTTGATAGTGAAGCTTATTATAATTACATTAAAAATTTAGAAGAAGAAAGTAAAAAATTAGGTCCGAAGGAAGAAGAAATTCATTTAAAATTAACCAATTATATAAGTTGGGCGGCTGATGGGATATTACTTGAATCATTTATTTCTGATATTATGGAAATTTTAAATGTAAATAGAAAATTTGTTTTGCTAAAAATGAGTGAATGGCTAAAAGAATTTAGATTAATAATAAAAGATGGTAAAATTTACAGAGAAAAATCTTAATATATTATACTTATGATATTTTTTTTAATTTAAATTAATAAAGTATAAGAACTGGCGGACCCGGGAGGATTTGAACCCCCGATCCTCGGATTTCCTCATATTTAATAAAATTAGAAGTCCGATGCCCTATCCAGGCTAGGCTACGGGTCCTCATTTATCATTATAAAAATTATTAAAGATCTTATATAGATTTTTTTATTAAAGAACAAGAAAATTTCGAATAATTGAAATTAAATATAAATTACCAAAAGTTAATTTATATAATAAATTTTTAAGAAATAAAATATAAAACCATGAGAGGCTTTAGGCTATGAGCTTAGAAGATGAATTAAAATTACAGAAAGCAAATGAGAGAATATCAGAATTAATATCTGAATTGAATGAGGCAAAAGAAAAGATCTCTGATTTAATGAGTCAATTAAATGAAACTAAAAATAAAGAAATTATGTTAAGTGGAGAGGTTAAGAGTTTACAAGCTGAATTAAGGTATATGGAGGCCAATAAAAAAAATATTGATATCTTAAATGATAGAATAGAATTTTTAGAGAGAGAAAGGAAAAATTTATTAGAACAAATAAATAATCTTGAAGAAAAATTAGAATCAAAAGAGCAAAAGATTGAAGAATTATCAAATGATAAAGAAAATTTATTAAAAGAAAAATCAGAGATATTAGAATCCAAAAACGATATTCTACAAAAAATTACTGCAAAAGAATTGGAATTACAGGCTAAAGATCAAAAAATTAATGAATTAAGAGAGAAATTCAAAAAATCTAGTAGTGAACTTTTAAGTAAATCTATGGAAATTGAAAAATTATTAAAGAAAATAAAAGAACTTGACACATTACAAGAAAAATCTGAATTATTTGAACAAAAAAAATTAGAATTAGAAAATAAAGAAAAAGAAATTAAAAATTTAAAAGAAAAAATTAATGAATTAGAACAAAAATTAGAAGATTATCAGAAAAAAATTGATAATTTAACTAAAGAACTCGAAGAAAAAGAAAAATCAACATTTTTAGAAGGCGATTCATATGTTTTAACTAAACTTGAGGATATAATTAAGATAATAAGGAAAATATTACAGGAAGGGAAAAGCACGGTTAGGTTGGTCGTGCCAGAAATTCATGATTTAGAAAAATTTGAATTGATTGATATTTTAAAAAGTATTCCTAATAATGTTATATTAAATGTTGCATCTAAAATCGAGGACCCTTATGGAGATCCATTAGTAAGAGAATTAAAAAAATATTGTCAATTAACTAATTATGGAGATAAAAGAATTATTGCTGCAAATGTAGATTCTTCAAAATTTATAATAGGTTTATTTAGGGGAGAAAATATCAAGGCATTCTACACCGAGATTCCCGATTTTATAGATTTATTAAAACAAGCCATTATGGAGCCTTTTGTACATGGTAAAAGAATTTTTTAATATTTTTTATTTAATTGGTCGAATTTCCAAATCTAATACAACTAAATCTGCTTTAGGAGAAAAAGATTTCACAATTTTTGCATTTAAAACCTCTTTTATGTTCCAATTAAATTTAGAGAGGGATTTTTTAACCTTTTCAATTGCTCTTTTAATTGGATCAGGTTTTTCGGAAAAAAGGTAAATGTGAATAATTCCCCCTTCTTCTTTTAATAAAAATATTGCAATATCAATAAATTCCAAAGCCTTTTCGGGTAAATTCATTATAATTCTATTAGCTTTATTTTTCAAAAGATTTCCTATAGAATTTTCTTTATTTTTTAATTTTTTTACATCAATATTATAAGATTTAATTTCTCCGATAATTTTATTTAATTTTATATTTTCTTTTAACAAATTAATAGCTGTAGGATTTATATCAAATGCTATTATTTTTACATTATGTTTTTTAGCAATTTGAATAGAAAATGGCCCAACCCCGGCAAAAAGGTCAACTATAATTTCATTCTCTTTAAATTTTAAATTAGAAATTCTTTCTCGCTCAAAAATGAGGCGTGGTGTAAAAAATGCATTTTTTATATCAACTTTAAAAATACATTTATTTTCTTTATGATATGTTATATTTTGATCTAATCCTGAAAGTAAATTTAAATCTCTTAATCTAAAATCTCCTTTTATTTCACTTTTCTTTTCATAAACTGTTTTTATATTTTTATGGCATTCCATTAATGCATCGGCAATTAATTTCTTGCAAGTTTCAGGAATATTATTATCCTTTTCATTAAATTCTAAAATAGCAATTGAACCAACAATATCAAAAGAATGAGGGATTATATTGAAATATTTTTCAGGTATTTTATTTTGCAATAACTCAGACAAATTTCTTCTTATATATTTAGGGTTTTCTTCTGGAGAGTCAAAAATTATCTCATAATTTATTTTTTTTTTTAAAATGTTTTGATATTTTATATCTGTATATTCTTCTTTAATTGGAAAATATACATATTCTTTTTTATAAAAGGATTTTTTAGTTCTATCTATTAAATTTTGTAATTTAGGTTCATTTTTAATAAATTTAAAGAATGCTTCAGCACTTTTCTTTTTTATTTTAATAAATGGAATTTTTTTATTGTTCATTTTGAAAATTACGCTTTGAAAATAATTGTTAATTTAGTTAATGGATCTTTAAGTTTGTTTATAATTTTTCGATTTAAATCTTTAGCCGATTTTGAGCAATTAATTAATATCGTTCTATCACATATATAATCACTTTTTCTAAATACCATATCCTTATTACTTTTAAGAGTTAATTTTCTATGTCCATATCCATAGAACGTATCTTTTAATTTTTGATTTATTTGAATAATTACATAAACTTTTTTTTCCTTTTTGATTAAATCCTTTAGTTTTGGACTTAAATCAGCACAAGCTTTAGAAGCATTTACTCCTAAAATACAATTTCCTCTTAAAGATAATGTTTTATCTTTTGTGATTTCTATCGTTGTTTTATGAGTACATAATATATTATTATGCCCATATGCTTCAATTTTATCAAGGATCTTCATTTAACATCATTCTTAAAGAATTTTAATGCATCTTCGATATTTTTTACCAATATAATTTTTTCTTTTAATTTTGATTTTAAATATTCATAAATCTTTTTTGTAGGATGATTTAAAGGAAATTTGATTTTCTCATTATACTGATTTTTATATTCGATTGGTGATAAAATTGCAAATTTAGAAATATTACTACATTTTAATCCAATAAATAGTCTAAGAATTTTAATTATATGATCAACATAGATTCTATTTTCTAAATCATATACTGACTCAAATTGTCCTTGCGGATAAGTATCGCATAATTCCAAGGGAATAATACCAAAAAAATTTGATGTGAATAATATTCCAATCTCTCTTCTTGGAATAAATTTATTTAAATTAATTAAATTTAACCATTCTTTTATTGCTGGAGAATCCTCTTTTTTAGCATCTAATTCAGGTAAAATTATAATATATTTTACTTCTGGAGGGATTCTATAATATTTAATTAACTTTTTTATATATCTTGCTATAAGTGGTCTACTAAGACTTTCTACACTTGAAAATAATCTTCCGGTTTTTTTATATATCTTTTCATGCTTCTCAAAAAAATCCAGATTTTTTTCTCTAATTTTTAATGCATTCACTAAATATGGATGAGCTCTAATTCTTTGCTCTACTAATTCCCATAAATTTCCTTCTTTAATCGATTGCCTTATCAATTTTAATTCAGAAAGAGATAAATACAAATTATGTTGTGCAATTAATTTTACCGCTAAGGAGTCCTCAAAATTTTTTAATTCTTTTGGAGTATATTTCGTACATATAGGACAATGACACGGAAATTCGTCTAATTCATTTATTTTTTTAGTTCCTGTAGTGAGTGTAAAATATCTCTTTTCTTTTGCATATAAAATATATGCTGCTGAATCCATTAAATCGCAACCAGATGCAACAGCAAGAGAAAAGTATTGCGGCAAACCTAATCCAAACATGTGAATCGGTTTTGAATGATTTAAAATTTTTTTTACGGTTAATAAAATTTTTGTACATAATTCAAATCTATATTTTAAAAAAGATTTTACAAGCCCCCCTATAGCATAGACATCAAAACCCAAATTATTTATGATATTAGCACTAAATTTTAATAATTCAAAATATCTACTTCCATGAATGGGTCCAAACCAAGCACAGTTTAAATTTTTCCTTCTTTGAATATTTTCTTTTGCTCGCTTTATTGTTAAATTAACTTTATTTTTAGCGGTTATGTAATCATCATCGGGTTGAACAGGTGAATCTAAAATAACAGGAAAATCAGAACCGATTGATTCTTGAAAAGATTCTATTTCTTCGGGAGTAATTTCTATATTATTATTAGAATACATATATTGTTGGAAAGCGCCACTATCAGTTGCTATTAACCCATCAAAATTTAAGAATTTATGTAATCCTTTCTGCAATGCAATCGTTTTGAAATGTTCATTATTGAATAAAATATAAGCATTAGTAAAAATACATTGAAAACCCATTTTTTTCAATTCTGAAGGATTAATAATATTCTTATAAGGATGAACTACGGGAAATAAATTAGGTGTTATTAAC
>CAZVTX010000117.1:0-9955 GCA_964629395.1 uncultured archaeon | reverse complement strand
GCTCCTTTTTTAGCAGTTTTTAATACATGTTTTAATAAGGAGTGCATTGTTGGCAATCCGAATAAATAAATAAAATCATATTTTTTCAGATTCGATGTATAAATATCCCGATTATAGACTTTTGCCTTCTTAATTAATTTTTTTAAATTTTTATCCCTATTTTTAATCATTTTTATTTTTTCACGGGCTTCTTCTACTAAAACGGGATCAATTTCTAGTCCCGTTGCTTTTATTCCATAATTTAAACTTACAAAAATAACAACACTTCCATTTCCAGCGCCTAAGTCTATTAATTTCTGATTTGAATTTTTTTTTAGATTAAATTGTGATTCAAGGATGCTGAAAATTTCTTTTAAATGTTCTTCGGGAGTTTCGAGAAATGGAAGCGTCAATTGCGAATGTATTATATAAGATTTTTTGAATCTCATATATTTTAAATTAATTGAAATTACAGAAATTTAATTAATGATGGCATAAATTCAGGAGGGCTTTCATATCCTAAAAGATTTAAAATAGTTGCTGCTACATTTCCTAATCCGGGCTTTTGTATATCTTCTCGAATAATATATTCACCATTATAACCAGAGTCTATTATTGCAAACATAACGGGATTTAATGTATGCGCTGTCCGAAATTCCTCTGACATATCTTCAAGATTACCATGGTCAGCAGTAACTATTGAAATTCCATTTAAACTATCTACGACATCAACAACTTCCTTAACACATTTATCAACAGTTTCCGCTGCAACCATTGCAGCTGTTAGATTTCCTGTATGTCCGACCATATCCCCGTTTGCGAAATTAACTCTTAAAAATTTATAATCCTCTGTAATTAATGCTTTTATTAATCTATCTTTTACTTCAATAGCCTTCATTTTTGGATTTTCTTCGATCATTTCAGAAGGATCTGAGTGTATTTCTACATATTTTTCTAAATTAGGGTTTATATAACCTTCTCTATTTCCGTTAAAGAAATAAGTCACATGGCCATATTTGTGGGTTTCTGCGATGGCAAATTGTTTAATGCCTAAATCACAGAGATATTTTGTAAATGGATTATTAATTTTTGGAGGGGCGATAAAATAATTTTTTGGTATCTTTTCTTTTTCATCATATTCAAGCAACCCATAATAAGTGACTTTTGGATTACATTTTTTCTCAAATTCTTTAAAAGATTCTCCTTCATCAAAAGCCCGTGAAATTTGAATGGCTCTATCCCCCCTAAAATTGAAAAATACCACACCATCACCATCTTCCATTTTGCCAACGGGGAATTTATTTTCATTAACGACCACAAATGATGGTAAATATTGATCAGATATATCTGGATCAATTATTCTTGCTTGTGTAATCGCTTCTTTAGCTGAAGAGAAATATCCTTTATAGCTTGGGAACTTTTCAGGAATTCCGCAAACATGAGCATCCCAACCCCGTCTCACAACTTCCCAATCGGAATTATATCTGTCCATAGTAACTCTCATTCTTCCTCCGCCTGAAGCGATTTTATAATCAAAATCACCCGAATTGTTAATCTCTTTTAAAACACCTTCTAATTCATTAATGTATTCAAGTGAAGATTGTGGCGGGACATCACGACCATCTAATAGTGTATGAACGCGAACTTTTTTAACTCCCGAATCTCTTGAACCATATAATAAACCATATAAATGAGTCGTATGGCTATGAACATATCCATTTGATAATAATCCTATGAAATGTAGTGATTTATTATTAGATATTATTTTTTCGGTAAAGTTTTTCCATTTTTCGGTTTTAAATAACTCTTTAGATAAAATTGCTTCTTTTGCTAATAATGCTCTCTGTTTTACAATATTCCCTGCTCCAAGTGCATTATGTCCAACTTCACTATTTCCCATTTCATCATCGGTCGGTAGCCCTACAGCAGTCCCATGTGCTTGTAATTGTGCATATAATTTTCTTTTAGGGCATTCTCTTTGCAGCATATCTAAGAAAGGAGTATTTGCCAAGTAAACTGCATTATACTCACTTTTTTTCCCTATTCCAACCCCATCCATTATTATTAATACTAAAGGGCCCTCTCTACCGGAAAAGTTCTTTAATCTTTTGAGTTTAAATTGATTCATGAATTCTCTCAATTTTTTCTTTAATATTTTAATATTATAATTTTAGAATAAATTATTTTTGATATCAAAAAATAAATTAAGATTAAACTCAATATACGAGCTTTAAAATTCTTTTTCTCCTAATTATGATAATTAATGCTAAAATAGAAAAAAGCATAAAGCCAAAAAAGTAATTACCGAATGGAACAACTCTAAATGTTCCCTCAACTCTAACTAATACGACTCCATCATCGTCTATATATGTTTCTTCAACTAAAACTCCCTTGTCATTATATTCCTTTATCATTTGATAGTCAGATTCACGTTTAGTAACTTTTAAACCTTGAATAATATACTTACTTGGTAAGGATTTTGAAGCTTCAGTAAGATAATCTCGCGGATTAGAGGGAATAAAGATATTATCATCATAATAAGCAGGATCTTTAAAAATGGAATAGGTATGAACGGTTCCATTCTTTTCAAAATCAGATTTATAATCCCATTCCTCCACGACCACTGACCATCCGGTAGGTGTATCTAAAACATCTATTATTTTTTTTTTAGTCTGATCTCCTACTTCAAATGTAGGCTCAAATCCAAAAACTTTTTTAAAATTATGAGGATTTACTTCTTTTACTTCCCATATAAATACATCTCCTTCATGAATGTCCATATCATAGACAGTTTGAGCATTTACTTCGGAGCTTAAATATATCAAAAAAATGTTAAAGCATAAAATTGCAAGAATAAAAACTTGCTTTCGATTCAATTTAGTGCACATTAAAGATTTGTTTATGTATTTACCGGTAAATATTAAATAATTTAATATATTGAAAAATAAATATTTTTTTTCTTTGATATCGATTTATTAATTAATGAAATTTTTCAAAAAGAAATTGTTATATTTCTTAATTGCGATTATAAGTCTCAACTTTATCCCGGTTTTTACTATTGCTTCAAATTATGAATTGAGTCTAAATGTAAATGATGAATTTACATGGTCAATAACATTTTTAGATAATAATAAAGCTAATATTACCGGAATTGATCCTAATTGGCAAACGGGAATGCAAAAGAAAATTGTAGTCAATTCTATTGAAGATAAATCCTCCCGATGGATAATAGGGATCAATTTTTGGACTTATTGTAATAGTTTTATAGGGGATGGAAATGAAACAAGCTATAGAATTGATAAAACACCTGATGATAGCGATATTGGCTTATGGATTATTCCAACACCGGTTAAAGATTACTTAAAAGATCTTACAGATAATCTTCAAGATGAATCAAAAAAAATAATTACAATAGAGAATGATTATAATCTAAAAGAAAATTTAGGCAGCGACAATACTTATCGACTTTATGAATACGATCAAATGAGCGGTCTATTAAAATCGTTATCCTATTACAATAATGATAATTTAATATTTAAATCCGAATTAGTTCAAGGATTTATACCGGGATATAATATATATCTTATAATCTTCATCTCTTTTATTATAAGTTTAATTGTAATAAAAAAAAGAGGCCTTAAAAATGAATAAAGAAGATATTTGTTATTTACCTGCATATGAAATGCTTGAAAAAATTAAATCTCAAGAATTAAGTTCTCTCGAGATTACAGAAGCGCTTATTGAGAGGATTAATAAATTAAATCCTGTTTTAAATGCTTATTGTACCACGACTTTTGATCTTGCCCGAGAAATAGCCGAAAAAGCGGATAAACTTGTTAAAGGTGGACAAGATTTGCCTCCATTAATTGGAATTCCTACTTCAATAAAGGATTTAATGCAAACTAAAGGTATTAGAACTACTTATGGCTCAAAATTATACGAAAAATTTATTCCTGAAGTAAATGATGTTGCAGTAGAACGCTTATTAGATGCGGGATGCGTATTATTGGGGAAAACAAACACTCCTGAATTCGGGCATGTCCCCGTAACCATAAATTTAATTTTTGGAGAGACAAAAAACCCCTGGAATACCGGTAAAACATCGGGCGGATCAAGCGGGGGGTCTGCAGCATCAGTTGCGGCTGGGATGGGACCTCTATCACTGGGATCCGATGGCGGTGGTTCTATTAGACTTCCGAGTTGCTTATGCGGGGTTTTTGGCTTTAAGCCTACTTTTGGTAGGATCCCCCGTTATCCTACTGTCGGAATTGCTTTCTGGACGATGGATCATTATGGTCCCATCGTGAGATATGTTAAAGATGCAGCGCTTATGATGGATGTTATGAAAGGATTCCATCCAATGGATAAGAATACATTTCCGGATGAGGGAATTAAATATTTCGATAAAATAGAAGATAAACCAAATAAATTAAAAATTGGAACCTCACTGAATTTAGGTTTTAATCGATTAATTGAGCCGGAAATAAAGGAAATCGTTTCTAATGCTTTTACTAAATTTAATGAATTTAATTGGTCTGTAGAAGAAGTTAAATTAAAGCTTAAAAAGCCCGAATTTGCCTTTAATGTCCTCGTTACTATGGGATATGCATACGATTTACAGAAACAATATAACTCTAATCCCGAAATCTTAAGTCCTGATTTAGTAAAAATGATTAAAGCAGGATTATCTTATAATGCTATTGATGTTGGAAAAGCTTTAGCTATAAGAATGACAGTCTATGAGGTCTTTAATAAATATTTCAAAGATTATGACATTTTATTAACACCAACAACTCCGGTTCCCGCATTTGATTTAGGTCAAACATACGTACCAAAAATTGCCGGAAAAGCAACATCATTTACAGGCTGGATGTGTTATACTTATCCTTTCAATATGACAGGCTTACCTGCCGCCACAGTTCCTTGTGGTTTCACTAAAGACGGACTTCCCGTTGGTATGCAAATAATAGGAAATAGGTATAATGATCTTTTAGTTTTACAAGTAGCTAAGGCTTTTGAAGAAATTGCTCCTTGGCAAGATAAAAAACCTGAAATAAAATAATTAAAATTTAAAATTTTTTTATTATATTTTTGAAGTTGCGATAAAAGAATGATCGCCTATGGTAATATTCTTTTTAATTAAATCCTCTAAAATTGCATAATCTCCTATTATAGAATTTGAAGTTATTATCTTTTTTAATTCAGCACCATCGCCTATAACCATATCCGATAAAATACATTTCTGAATTTTTACATGATTTCCAATTGATACATAAGGTCCAATTACAGAATCACTTATTTTTACATCCTTTCCAATATAGACAGGAGGTACAATTTTAGTATTAATAATATTTTCACTATTAAAGAGCTCTTCATATAAAGGGTCGGTAATTTTAGCTTCCTCCAATAGATACCGATTTCCCTCTATTAGACTTTCTGGGCGCCCAAAATCTAAAATCTCACCCTTCATTTCATTTATTTTTAATTTAAATCCTTCATCTATAAGTTGTTGTAAAATTGGTGTTATCTGATGTTCTTCGCCATTTTTTAAAGGAATTTTACTTTGTTCCTCCAATAATTCAAATAATCTTGGCGTTAGATTAAGACCTAATAAATATGCTCCCGATACCGCATAATTCGATTTAGGCTTTTCTGGTTTTTCTTCAATTCCTTTAACAAAACCCCTTTCATCAACCTCTACAACTCCATAATATTGCGGATTATCCACTTTCTTTACATTTAGGACACCATCGCAAATATCTTGATGATATATTAACAATATATTAGAATAATCCTCTAAAGGTAATCTATCACTTAAAAATATAAAACAATCATCATTATCAGCATATTTTCTGGCTAAAAGAATGGCATCACCTAAACCTGAAAAATAAGGCGTATCCGCAGAGTAGCCTAATGGTTTCTGCTCAACAAATTTTAAATTAAAATAATCCGAGTAGTATTTATTTAAATAATTTGTTATCTGTCGCTTCTTATATCCTACTATAAAACAAATATTAGTCCCTTCTGGAAATGTTTTTTTTAATTTCTCTAAAATATGGTCTATAAGACGTTTTCCTGCAATTTTAATGAATGCTTTAGGTTTAGAATAGGTAAAAGGTTGCATCCTTTTACCAACACCCGCAATAGGACAAATCAACCACATCTTAAGTATTTAAAAATTCTATAAAATAAAAAACCTTTCACAATTCGATTATTTTTCTTAAAATTTCGTAATATTTTGCTTCTTTTAAATGTTCATCAATAATTCCTTTTAATTTTTTTAAATAATATTTATCTGAATTTGTAAGCGTGATATTTCTCAATTTTTTATTAATTGCTATACGTATTTTTTCCTCCAAAAAATTAGGAGGTATCTCCTTAAATTTTTCTCTTAATAAAGCCCGATCTGATTTTTTATTTTCATTATATTTTATTATTTCAGAATCTTGGATTTTATAATATAAATTTTTAATCCAAACTTCAATTTTATCAATATCTCCTTTTAAATAAGTTCTTCGGTTTAACCAATTCTTAAAATCAATTATATAATTAAGAAAATCGTCCGTATTAATTTGTTTTTTTTCAATAATCTCAGATTTATTTTCATTATTTTCTTTTTTCACTCTTAGAAGTTCTTTAATTTTCTTTTTCTTGGCAATTTCTAATTCTTTTTCTGAATATTCGAAAGCAGAATTAGATTCTTTTTTCTCCTTCTTTTTTCTTCCTTCTATTAACCACTTTTCGATTGTCATAAAAAATTTAATTGAATGTTAAGTAAAAATGATTTTTTATCAATGAACTAATAATATATGATAGAATAATATTTTTTTAATAACTGTAGCAAACATTAATTATATTATTCAATTTTTTATCAATATATCATGAAATCGATTTCAATCTCTTTAGATGAAGAATTAATTGAATAGTTAGATCAGCTTATTAAGAATGGTGTAATAAAGAATCGGAGCGAAGCTGTTAGGGGCGGGATATTTTATTATATAAAAGAAAAACTTGGTATCCATTCAAGACAAGAATTATGGAAATTTCTCAAACGGAGACAAAAAGAACCATTGCAAAATGGCGTTGAGGCTATTCGGACAGTGAGGAAGGAGGAATGATCTAGTAATGACGATATATTTTAGATAATAATGGAATTTATAATGTCTATTGTTCTGCTGAGGAAAGATTTATTGCTGATTGAATAAAAGCTAATTAGCTTTTTAATTTTGAATTTTACTTATTAAAAGAAAAATTTAGTATTATAAAAATATGGAAAAAATATTAAAAAATATCAAAAGCTTTTCCCATCCAATAAATTGCTAAATATGAGTTTGGTGCTGCTTCTGTGAGCCCATTTCCGTTCGGGTCGCCTCCTTCTCCAAGAAATTTGCTATGCTCCCATACCCAATGATGGATTCCATACTCGCTAACGGTTAATGGATGGATATATTGTTCACTTTCTTCGCTAAAATCGATTAATTCCATGTCATAAATCCATCGATAAAGTGTGCCGTAAGGATTATTCTCAAAAAAATCCCGCCATTTCTGTTTATTAGGTACTTTTTCTTTTGCCCTTATTTCAGGATTCAAACTTGTAGATCTTGTCGAGTGAGGGCGATCCGTTAAATTATAATTTCTCACACCATCAGCCCACCCGGAAGTATGAAATCGCCATAAATTATCTAAAACGTCCCATTTAATCATATCGTCGTCATATTCCTTATTTTCAAACTGTTTTCTTTTGTCCTTATCAATTAACTTCATAAAAATCAGATGTATCATGTTGTAAAAATTATTTCTGTGATATTTAACATAATCATAAAACCTCTCCTCAAAATTTTTTATATAGTGGTATCTCAAGCCATCATTATCTTCCAAAAGAATTAAAGCATATTCAACGGCCATTCCAAAAGATAATGCATAAGTATCTTCAATAACATTATGCGGGCTTCCCATTACGGCATTTCCCATTCCTAACATTTTTGAGGCACTATAATGATAAAGTGATTCATAATTATCAGGATCTGCAGTTGCTCCAATTCTTAAAAGTGTCAATTGCCACATACTTCCTTCGCCATAAGCATTTAAATCTGAACCGCACGGAACACCTTCTCCGGTTTCTCCTTCCGCACCAATCATTAACCAATTTGTTCTCTTAAATCCTTCAATCATTTGTGATACAATTAATTTTACACGATTCCAAATCCATTTACTATCCTCATCATGGTTAGGATCAACCATTTTTAACACACTTGCGGTGCCAATATAGAATCCTGCTAACTCATCTCTCGAAGTGTGCAGTCTAACTCTCCAATTTTTATATTTCCCCGTACCGTTAAAATGGCGCGGATTATCTTCAAACATAAATGGATGGACGTCTTTATATTTCGGCGGAACTGCAAATCGTGCTAAAGTTCCGGGATACCATTCACCCGTCTCAGGGTTAATCCCTAATCCGCCATTAGGTGCAGCCATAAAATTACTTAAAGCAGTTACTAATCTTTTGATTACTCTTGTCGCATTTTTTAAGTTTTCTGTATCTCCGTTCTCTAATGCCCATTTATAACGATGAGTCTCCGCTAATAATGAATATCCAACATGCAAATTACCGTTATCAGTACCGTGCCAATAAGAAACCTCATCATAATCTCTATCTTTAAAAGTAACATCAACCGTAATATTCGCAGGCATATGCCATTTTTCTAATTGACTTTCATAAACTAATGCCTGCTGATATAAAACATCGGAATCAATCTCATCTAAATCATAAAAATATTCCGTATTGGGGGGGTCTAAATAAAATGTAAAAGAAGAAACATCGTATAAGATGTATAATAAAAATGAGGCATATCCTAAAAAGCTAATGAGCGGTAATAAGTATAAAAAGACAATAACGGTATTCTTTTTCTTTAAATTCTTGCGTTTACGAATTCTCATAATAAAACTTTCTCTATTAACTTATTGTTATTTTTATTTTTGTTTTAAGAATTTATTAATATTATTTCTAATAAAAAAAATTAGGAAACCTCAATAGGCATTGCAATTTTTTCTTCTTTCTTAACTTGAACAATCATTATTATAGAAAAAATAATTATAATCGATCCGAGCAAATGAAAAATTGTAAATTGTTCTCCTAAAAAGAGCATTGCGTAAATAGCTGTTATAATAGGTGTAGGCGATACTAAAATGGATGCTTTGCTTACTTCTAAATATTGAAGCGTTTTATACCAGAAAAATAATCCTATCCCGTAGACTGAGCCCATAGCAATACCCCATAATACATATTCGGGATTTAATAATATTGAAATATTAGAAAGCGGGAAAAATAAAAAATAAGTAGAAAATAAAATAATGGCGCCTAAAAAATTTCTTATAAAAACGATTTGTGAGGCAATAGCTTCCTTTTTATTAAATAATGGCTTAGTAAGTGTATGCGCAAGCATCCATAATGAGGTTAATATTAATAATATTAACACTCCTTGATTTAATCTTAATAAATCAAAAGAACCTTTCGTTACCGCTAAAATTAATCCAAAAAATAATAATATTGAGAAAAATATCTGTCTTTTAGTTATTTTTTCTTTTAATATTAACCAGCTAAAAAATAAAGAGAAAAAAACCGTTGCTTTTTGTGCTAATGAACCATTAATAGCTCCTGCAAGTTTATAACCGAGAAAAAATAAAATTTGTCCAAAACCAAAAACAGCTCCGACAAATATTAATAATAATATATTATTTTTATAGCCAAAAAGAAGTGATTGTTTTTCATCCGAATTTAATAATCCTTTTTGAAAATCCGATTTTATCTTGTTTCTTTCAAAAAGCATTACGGGAAAAAATATTAATGCTTCTACAAGTACCGTCATTGCAGCATATATATATGAATCTATCTCAGAAGGCCTTGCATTTGCCACAATAGGCTGAAATCCTATAAACAATGCTCCCAAAATACCGAAAAAGATGCCCTTCTTTAAAT
>CAZVTX010000116.1:0-10027 GCA_964629395.1 uncultured archaeon | reverse complement strand
ATTTTAATGGTGATGGTAAGGTCACTGTTCAAGATTTAGAAATTTCTCTTTTAATAAAAATCTTTCTTCAGAGGTTCCGCATTCATTACAATGAATACAATTATATATTCTAAGATAATCCTCCTGAGTAAATTTATATTTGTCTTTATTTTTAATTAGCCTTTTAAGTTCTTTATTTGAAATAAAATGTTCAGGATCAATTTCTCTGCATGGACAATAAAATCCTTCCGGATAATCATTATTCCTCATAGTAGCAACTCAAAAATATCTTTTGCGATAGGTTTAATTTTACATTTCTTACTAAACCATTTTAAAATCCACCAGCAGCTAACGCAGTATGTTGTTGCATAATTAATATCTTCTTTATCAAAATCCTGCATGCGTTTTGTCGCAATTTTATCAATTATATCTGTTCTGTGCATGTATCCAACACCGCCTCCGCAACACCAATGAGGAATATCAGCAATTTCATATCCGCTTTCTTTAAGTACTAATTCGACCTTTTCCACGATGCCTTCAAAACCACGATTAATTAATTGGCATAAATGTTGTATAGCGATTTTTCCCTTTTTCTTTTCATTAGAAGGTTTTAAATAGTCTGAAATGTATACAAATTCCGTGTTGGATTTCATTTCAGTTTTATAATATTTATTAAAAAGAAAAAAGCAGGCAGGGCATAGACATATAACTTTATTATATTTTTCAAAAATAGGAATATTTTCTTGTTTGCAGATTTCAAATTCTTCATATAAACCGCTTGCGAACCACGGCCAACCGCAACAAATTTCTTTGTCAAGCACGGTAAATTCAATATTATGATTGAGCAAATAATCTAAAGCATGCTCCGTATATCTCGGAATTCTTATCGTAGAGAGGCATCCCATAAAAAAGAGAGTATTAGAATTATTTTTAATTCCTTTAGGGAATTTTACACGCATTTTATCGGTTGGATAAGGTGTTCTATATTTCTTAAAATTTTCATTCATTTCTTTTAATCCTTCAATAGAAAATCCTTGCTCCAAGAACTTTGATTTTAATTGTATTCGTTCCATCTCAGTCTCGCATAATCCGCAATCCACACAATTGAAAATCTTTAAATAATCCTCTTGTTTGAAGTTTAATGAGTCTATATTTTCTATCATTTTTCTGACATTATCATTACTGATGAAATGTTCTGGGTCAACTTCTTCAGTCGGATATTTTTTACGATCTTTAGGATACTTTAAATAATCTCCCATTTTCGAGTCTCTTGGAAATTTTAAAGGTTAATAAAAAAATTATAGAAATTATTATTTCATATTACTCATCTTTCAATTTAATATTAGACCTTTGCATTCCAATTTCTCTATTTGGGGGAATTGCCTCCCCACATTGATCTTTTTTGCCTTCATTTTCTTTAAACGCTTTTTGTAATTCTTCTTCTAATTCTTCATCGGTCATTTCTTTTTTTTTATAATCTTAAATCCTATTTCTTAATATTAAAAAATTCAGTTTATAAAATATTTAGATTTCGGAATAATTAGAGATATTCTATAATATATAAGTGGAAATAATAACTTTTTATAATTTTGCGAAAATTTTAATTTGGAAGGAGTTAAAATTAAAGTATGGATGAGGAAAGGAAAGAGAAAATCATAAAAGGAAGCATAACAGCGATTATATTACTTTTAGCGCTCACTATAAATGATATTCTTGTTGTAAGATATATCATCAAGCCTTTAAACGCTTGGGATTTAAACGGAAATTATCATATCGCGATTTGGTTTGTTATGGTTTATTCAATTTATTTTGTGTGCTTTTTATTATCAGAGGATTGGCGTTCTTCAGTTTATTTATATTTATTATTAAATTTTAGTGTTGAGGACACGCTTTATTATGTTTTGGAATTAAAACCCATACCTGAGTCATTACCTTGGCTCTGGGGGCAGCCTACAACTCTTATGCTTATTATTCATAATATAATTGGAATCACATTAATTTTCATTTCGGAATTTATAGATAATAGATATGATATTTGGTTAAAATCATTAGAGAAAGTAAAATATCCCGTGCTTTTTTATATAATTATATTAATCTTAATGTTTTCTTTTACAGGATTATTATATTTTCTCTTTCCAAGAGCTTAAAACAAAAATAATGAAAAGGTTTTTAGATTGGTAGATTCAAATGTGAAAACAAGGCATAAATTAGATAATCATCGAATTTATCTGAAAATTATTTGGATAAGAAAATTTAACCAAGTAATATTAGGAACTGTATTTTTGTTATTCATATCTATTATTGTATTTGCAATATTTTCAAATCCAACGCTTATATTTTGGCCAGATTCGCTTTTATCTTTATTATTTTGGGTTCTCATGGGGTTAATTATTTATTATTCTTTTACAATCGATCCAATGAGTTATATTCAAAATGGATTTGTAATAATTGTTAATTTATTATTTATTATTATGATTTTCATTATGGCAATTTTTCCTTGGTATAGCTTTGCAAAAATATTACCAATTATTTATATAATATCTCTAATCTTATTTTTAATCCTCTGTATAGGAGCAATATTAATGATGATTGCTAATATTTTTTGTATTTTATTGAAATATAAAAATAAAAAGAAGGAATCGGAAATCTCTAAAATAATTCAAAATAAAAGATTAAAAACAATATTATTAATTTCTGTTATTGTTATAGGGATTCCTTTTGCAATTCTTTCAATTCCAGGAGTTTTGCAAATCTCTATAGAGATAAAACCGAAAGATTATCAAGCTGAAATTGCATTTTGGGGGGGTTATGGATTAAATGATTCCAAAATTTGTAGCGAACTGAATGAACATAAGGTTACACTTATTCAGTGTTGCTATGATGATATTTATGATCAAGATGGGAAGCAGAATTTTATTAAAAATATGGCTTTTTATAATAAAACTTATCCAAATATATCTATTTTTTTAAGTGTAAATGCAGAACCTGGGGCATTTGTGTGGGATGGAAATACAGAAAATATTGTCCAACATGCTAAAAATTTAGTAAATCTAATCCAAGAATATAATTTAAAAAATATAAAAGGTCTGGCATTTGATATTGAAGGTCCCTATTATCCTTATTTTGGTTATATACCGGATTATGATTGTTCTCCTGATAAAGAACGTCATGATAAATCAATAGATTTATGGTATGATTTCTTTAATTGGATGGAAAAAAATGCTCCTGAATTGGAACTTAATGCTATTAATTATGTTGAATCAGGGATCGATCTTTTTGATAAAGATTATGATTTGCATTATATTAGGCGCTATTCTTTTCTAGATTTAAATACAAATGCAATAGATGAATATGCATCTATGTCCTATCGATGTATGTATATGGGACGTAAGCCATACGGCGATTCGATGGAAAATCCTATAGTTAATTATATAGATGGTGGCCATTATTGGTTTTATACGCAATTGAGGCTTTTTTCGGAAGCTTTAGATAATAAATTTGGAAATCATGAAAAAATGGGAGTATATTTAGGAATTACTAATTGTACTTGCTATGGGAGCAAAAATATTCAATATAAAAACGGTAAACCTGCGGGTTATGGTTTTGATTCATTAGTTAGAGATGCACTTATAGCAAAACATTTCGGAATTAAACGAATTACCATTTTTTTGCTTAATACGGTATTAGAAAATGGATATAGTATGGGAGGTGTTTTTGATAGTTATGGTAAAGATTTTCTGGATCGTTTTAATGAATCCATTAACGGTAAAGATTCTATTAAATCTTTTAAAATTTGGTATAAACCACGATTTAATTATATTTTAACTTTTGGTCATGTAGATCATTTTTTTTATGATTTTTATGCAAATTTAAATTCTTTATGGGGAATATTTTATGTATTCTTAATATTTATATTAAATTATTCAGCTGCATATCTTAATTGGAGAAAAGTTAAAAATAATTTATCAATTAAAAATATAGACAGAATTCACAGGAGTTTATAATAATTTAAATATAAATTTACCTCGAAAAACATAGAAAAAAATTATTTTATATTTTTAAGATATTCAATAGCCGCTTGCTCTTTTTCGATAGGTCTTCTTTCAGGAACCTTAATAAATTCTTTATTTATTGTTTCATAATAATCTGACCGCATGTAAAGATTACAATAACATGTTCCATATTCGGGAACATCTTGCTGTGAATAATCACACGGACATATTAAATCGCGATCTAATTCTCTATTTCCGCAAGCCATTCTGCAAGGACATGATTGATAGCCTAAAGTTTTCTTATTTTCGACCAATCCATCGATTAAATCATCAACCGTCTGCTGGTCTCTATTTAAAATCCAATTATTCATTTTTGCAACCTGTTTTACATATTGCAGCATTCCCTCCTTAGTTTCCATATCCATCTTTTAATCCCCTCCTAATAATTCCATATATTTGTCGGGATCATACCCTACGGCGTGTCCCTTTTTGCAGACCAGAAAAGGATACGCAACACGGGAATTGTAATTTTCTCTTAAATATTCTACGATTTCAGCTCTTTCAGAGGGCTCTATTTTATCAACATCAATAAATTTATAATTCATATTTTTTTCATTCAAAAATCTTTTGCATTTTTTACACCACATACATGTAGAAAGAGTAAAAATTATAATATTTTCATCGGCGCCTTTGGTTCCCTCAACTTTCTTAGCTAATTTATTTATTTTATCCTCTATATTATTTATAAACAAAAAATTTCATTTTTTATTTTATAGATATTTTTAAGGATATAAAAAGAATCATCTAATCTTTTATTAATTTTATCAAATTAAAATATTAGATTTATAAGATGTTATATATAAAACAATAATCTTTCTTTACTTCTAATATAAAAATTAAACACCTATATCTTCTTTAAAAAAGATGATCTCAATATCGAAAGGTTTTATTTCCATCGTTTTTTCAAGTTCCAATTCTTTTTTAAAAAATATTGCTTTGCCATTAAGAAATTTTGCCAGTGCTATAGTAAAACAGTCTGCGATTGAAATTGCCCTATTACATTTTAATTTAACGGCAATTTCAACTAAATCATTAATTTCTACTATTTCGATGATATTAGATTCTATTAAAGATTCAATTTTATTTTTTGCTATATTAAAAGAGGTTTTTCTACAAAGGATATAATATGTTTCAACGATCGCCATTTCAGTACAATATCCTTCCCATTCAGAATTTAGAAGTTCTTTCAATTTTTCACTCATTTTCTCATCTGTTTGGATTGCTATTAAACAGCTCGAATCAATAGCTACTAAACTTTTTCTCATCTTCCATTCGTCCTCTTTTTAATTCTTCCATTACATCTTCTAGCTTTAAATCTTTAATCGGTTTACAAAATTCTTCAAATTTTTTCCAATTCTTTTTTTTATTAAAATATAAATCTATTAAATAAGAAATTGTTTCATCAAAATCAACTCTTTTTCCTCTTTTTTTTTGTAAATCTGCTGCGATTTTAATTAATTTTGTTTTTGTATCTTCTTTTAGCATAACCGTACCCATTTATTAACACCCTTATATTATAAGAATAACAATTTTTATTTCTTTTATAATAAATATAATAATAATAATATTTATAATTTCTATAAATAATTCTTAATATTCTTATATAGACATAAAGTCTTTTTAAAAACTTTAAAATAATATTTTAATTTTTTATTTGCGAATGAATTTATATCATCAAATTAAAATCTCATAAATATTTATTTTGAGTGAATTATTGCAATTTTTTGAAAATAAGAATAATAGAAGATTAGTATTTAAAAAGAATTAATTCTAAATATTATTAATTTAATTAAGGGGTTATTTAGGAGAAATATTGAAAACTAATCCTTTTAAGGAACTTATTGAATTTAAAAATGATATTGATTTAAAACAGTTATTTTATAAATTATTGGAATATCTCGAGTTATATTTGGATTTAGAGCCCGCCTTTAAATATATTACCGTAGATTTTAATTTTAATGAAGAAAATCGGGATTATCATCAATTAGATATACTTGAGATTGGTGTCAAAAGAATTTTAAAGGGAGATACACTCAATATCAAATTTTTTAGTGGATTTGAAGACTTTTTACCATTTATTTTACTTAGAGAAGCATATTTTTGTTTTATTCCAAAACAATTATTTTCAATAGGAGACATCAAGGTTGCGGTTAATCATATTGTTTTAAGCGATCTAAATCGACATGAAAAGATTGAGGATTGGGAATCGTTAATAAGTAACGATTTAAAAGAATATCGAAATATTAGGGATGAATTAAACAGAATAGATACATTAATCCGTGTGAAAAATATACAAAATGCAAATCCAGCCGTTTCTTTCTTTTTTCGCTATCTAAGGGAAAATCTCAATATTATAAAAGATAATATTGATGATTTATATGATGATCTTTTCAGAGATTTTGTTGTTAGCTTTTCAGGGCACTTTTTTAATGATGAATTGGTTGAGACGGTAAGGATTTTAATTTATATTTTCTACAATATTAAAAGTTTTACTGCAATAAGGAATTATAAAGAGCTTTTTATGGAATATAAAGAAAAAGGATTAATTAAAACAAATCTAAGTCCTACGAGATTTGAGGCAAATATAAAATGGTTGAATAAATATAGAGTTATATCTCCCACCTATTCAATAAATTATCGAGCTATTAACATGAGATTAGTTCAGTGTATTGCACGATTTCATCCAAAAATAAATAAAATGAAAATTAATGCTTTTATTGAGAAATTCCCATTTTTTCTAATGCCCCGTTCATGTGAATTTAATTTCTCAGTTGAAATTTTTGGATTGATAATAATTCCGGAAGTTTATTTAGAAGATTTACAGAACTTATTTTTTAATTTAAAAAGAGATGGTTTAATTATTAATTACTCTTTAATAGACCTTATGACTTATCATAATTATTTAAACTTAAATTTTTTTAGAGATTTTCATGATAAACGTAAATTATTAAACCCCAATCATAAAGATTATAACGAAAAATATGAGATTCTTTTTACTCAAGATTTTCAGATTGGTAAAGAAGAAATAAAACCTTCACTTTTGGAATTTTTAATTTTAGATCGGGTCTGGCAATTTGGTTATTATGGCCTTTCTTTTGAAAACCAAAAAAATATACTTAAAATGTTAAAAAGGGATATTAAAAATGAACTTATAGGACAAGTATTACATTTTAAGGAATTTGAATATATAGTGCAAAAAATCCGTTCAGATGAAGCTCTAATTAATTTATTTAAGAATCTTATTTCAAATAAAAATAATTTTTACTCAATTAAATTATTTTTAGAAAATCTTATAAAATATTTCAAGAAAATTCCCGAAATAGTTATTAAAAATAATATAAAGAGTATTTATGAATTAAATGATTTCATTAAACAATTTGGTCTCTTAAAATCTCTTGAACCAAGTATTAATATATCAGATAAAGAATTATTAAAATTTGGTTTTAGAGAGTTGATTCCTTTATTTTTTAATAGAGGAAAGAGAAAATATCTACAAACTTTAGAACATTTTAGAATAATATTAGATTATTTTAACCTTTGTTTTAAATTAAAAATATTAAATCTAAATATAATTCGGGAAATTATATCGGATGATAATTTATTAAATAGAATTATCGTTTCCAGAAAAAAGAAAATTGAGAAATTAATTTCTGATAATAATATCAAAAGATTAAAAATATCGGATCTTAATGAATTAATTGATAAATTCATCAATTATAGACCTCCAATAATTAAACCCACACTTATCAATACAATATATGTAACTAAATCTGCTAGTTATTATTTTATTTTAACAGCACCTTATAATCAGAAAAATATAGAATTTTTTAAAGGTTTAAGAAAGTATTTTCCAAGAGTTATTATTTTTATTGGTAATGATTTAAATACACAAAAAGAAATTATTATTGTTGAGGCTTATATACCTGATTTATTAATTGAAGAAAAAGCTGAATTAGCATCAATCCTGTATAATTCTATAAAAGGCTTAAAATTGAGAAGAGTTTTTTATGATGGAATTTTTACCGCATTTTCCAATAGAGATTATTATGATTTCGCTTCTTCTGAATTTTTATATACAAAAGATTTGTTCAAGGAATTTTATAATTATGTTTTTGAATTATTTGATATTTATCGGTTATCTCTAAAACCTTTAAAAATTTTAGAACAAAATAATGATTCTCTTTTTATTAATGGATTTTTAGAATCTAAAAAATTAAACATGAATGATTTATTACAAAAATTAACTATTAGGATTTCAAAAGAGAAAATAGATTTATCGAGGGACAATCTATATATTTTAAGCGAATTTTTTTATGATTTTGATTCAAATTTAAAGGATATTAATGTAATAAAAAATCTTAGAAATAATAAAATTATCAATAAATATCTGGACTCAATTACTTTCAAACCTATTTGGAATAAATTCGGACTCAGCGAATATACAATATATCTTATTTCAAAAGATTATTCAAAACTTGATTTGAAACTATTATTACAAAATACATTTCTTTCGGTTAAAATTCCGGTAATTTTACCTGAATACTACCCTATTATAATAAAAAACATTTTTCATAAAGGTAATCCCAATAAATCATATATTAATTGGCTTACTAAGAGTAAAAAAAACATAATCGAATATTGCTCATTTACCAGGAAAAAAGCCTACTTTATTTTTAGAACGGATAGAAATTTAAGTTCAAGCGGTTGGGTTTTAAATACTAATCGATTTCAATCATATATTCAGAATCTACTATTCAATCCGGATTATAATCCTCCAAAACCTCAAATTAAAAAATATGATTTAACTCCTTATATTGATAAAAGAGATTATTTATCTCCGGATTCAGATGAATTTAATTCTTTAAAATATTATTTTAAAAGGCATCCGGAAAATTTAAGAATACTCATGACAATTAAGCCATCTCTCGTGGAAAATCTTATAAAAGATTTTAAAAAGGGCTTTTATTATCCCCGTTTAAAGTTCAGAAATTTAGGTATAATCGAGAAGTTAACTTTTATCATACCCGATATTGAAAAAGATTTAATTACACGTTTAATCGAGATTTTTTCATATTTCAATTTATCTGAACTTTATGAAATAGAAGGTGAATATTATTTAGATTCTATAAACGATTTTAAAATATTTGAGAACGGACTTATGGTGAAGCTTTATCTCCCCGCTATAAACCTTAGCGGTTTTACCGCTATTTTTGAATCTATTTTCGGTTATTTTAATATAAAATATTATCTAATTTGGTTTGACCTTATTGACGGAGAAAATTATCTTAAGAAATTTTTCGGAAAACAAATTATAAAGAATTATCATCCGTTAAAAAATCTTCTCTGGAATGAACGGGACAAGAAATTCTTAAATATTAAATTGTTTGATCAGAATTTTAATTTTATTTATCCTTCACTGGTAAAAGATGATTAAATCTTTTTCCTTATTTTTTCTTTATAAAGACTTGATTTGTTCTTTATTTAATATGAAAGAACATGCTCATATTTCAATAACAATTGGCTTTAGCCTGCTATTAACAGCAATTTATGATCTTTTCTTTCCTATAGGATTGTTATTTTATTTTATGGGATTTTTTTTCGCATTTTTAGGAAAATTAAATGATTGGCTTGATTTTACACTCTATAAAGAACATAGAAGGCATTTTCTTTCACATTCTCCTTTATCTCCTTTATTAATATTAATAAGTATTTTGATAGGAGCATTTTTTTCAATAGTGCGTAATTATTTTGGCATTTTTATAGGTTTAATTAGTTATCTTATTTTTATTTTGCATTTTTTAATGGATTCGTTAAATTACTCAGGCGTCCCGATATTACCAGGTAAAAAAATAAGAATTGCCACCATTAAATATGATAATTTTCGATTTAACATCTTATTTCTTATTTTAGGGATTTCTATGATTTTTTTAAGCCTAATAATAAATTTATTATTTTAAAAGTTAAATCTAAATGATTAATTTTCTAAATTATTCTCT
>CAZVTX010000115.1:0-10063 GCA_964629395.1 uncultured archaeon | reverse complement strand
ATTTTTATCGGCTTAATTTTATAGATTATTAAATTTCGATTCATTATTTAAATCTCAAGATACACTCAATTTATAATTTTCAATTATTAGTTTGCTTAATTTTATCAAAATTTATTACAAAAAAAACCATTTTTATTTTTTTTAATTTAACAAATTAATCTTTTTAATCGATTCGAAAATTTCTTAGATATAATTAGAGCTGTCTCGAAAGGACAATTCTTTTTAAATTGAATTACCGAAATAAAATTATCATCAATTCCAACAAGACTAAGTATTCCAAAATTTTCTAAAGTAACTAATTCTTTAACATGCATATTTCCAATAATAAAACGGCCTTCAAGAAGCCTTATAATCTCGGACAACACATTTGGGTTTAGAAAGGAAACAATTACTCTTCCTGTTTGGGTTAATAATGCTGAAGAAATTACAAAAGTAGAAAATGTATGAAGTTCATTAAATTCTTTTAAAATATCTTGTTTAATATCTTCTGCTATTAATTTTTTATCTTCTTCGAGGATGGCTTCAACATTTCTCTCAAAATCTAAAAATCTGGTAATCTCTCCGTTGAAATTAAAAGTCAGACTATCTAAATCATATTCATTTAAAAATTGAATTTTAATTTCTCGTAATTGATTCCTTAATTCAATTAAATTATCACTTCTATCACTAAATATTGCAAATAAAATCTCTTCATTATTAATTTTTTCAATTTCAAATAAAAATCTAAAAGGTCCGACTTCTATTTCAGATAATTTCTCTGTATTTAATGTTTGCTTCACGAAGGAAAAAATAGCACTAAGAAATTGACACGTTAGATTAACATTAAAAATATCTTCATAAACTTTATAGAAAATTAATTCACCGGTATGTGGCTTCATTATAAATATGTTTTTAATCATAGTGAGAAAAAATTCTTACTAAGGTTTTGTTATAATTCTTATAATTAAATAAATAATTATTAGAATATTTAAAAATGCTTAATTTTATTAAGAAAATAAATTTTTACTTAAAATCCATCAAATTTCGACCATTCATCATCTTCTTCCCACTCTTCTTCGTCATCTTCATATTCTACGGAGGCTTCTTCATCTTCAAAAGTTCCTATTTCTTCTTCATACTCTTCATATTCATCATCAAAACTTATTGCTTTATCTAAATCCATCTCTGTATCTTCAGCTTTTACTTGAATTTCGGGTATTGGTTCCATAGGTACCTCTTCTTTCTTCTTCTCAACTAATTTAAGATAATCACCGTGTAATTTAATTGTAATTGGGGTCTCTTCTTGTAATAATCTTAAAACAACTTCTTCGCTACTTGAAGAATCATGGGGCATTCTTAAAACTACAGCCTTAGAGCCTTCAAAAACTCCGGAAATTATTTCGACTGTATCACCTTCTTCAACATATTCCGTAATCTTTCTCGGTAATAATACATTCTTAAGTTCATCTAAGGAGATATTTTGGACAATTCTTCCTTTAATTTTAGGGATATTTTGAATTGCAATTTGAACATCTCTCTTTTGGGGTGCTTCAAGAAATATATAACCAGGTAACTGAGGACTATAAAACATTGCTTTAATATCGGGGACGACATCTAAAATTTTAAATCTGTAAAAGATTTGCCTAAGGATATTGCTTTCTTGGTTAATTGTTGTTCTTACGGCAAAAAGTGTGGTTAAATCCTCTTTTGATTCCTCAATATCACTTGAAATCTCATCAATTTTAATGTCCGATGCGGTTTTTTCTTCTCCATTCTCTTCGGTGTTTGCCAATTTTTATCACCAAACCTTATTTAGATTATTCTTAAATTTAAAATTATTGTTAAAATAAGTAAAAGAAGCTTATGAATAATAAGGGTTTTTAAAGATTTAAAATTTTGCAATTAATTTTTATAACGGGATATTATTAATATCAAGAATTTCGGGAATTTTATTATTTCTCTCTAACCATGCAACTTCATTTTTCATATATCTCCATGTAATCTCGCATTTTCCCATTCCATCCTTAGTGGGTGTTTCCCAATCCCAAGGATTGCAAATTATAAGGTCTCCACGCCTTATCCAAACCCTTTTTTTAATTTTTCCCCGAATTCTTCCTATTCTATGCTTTCCATCTTCACAAAAAACTTGCATTCGATCATTTCCAAAGATTTCAATAACTCTACCGAACATTTCTCCCATTTCTCTATTAGGCATTTTGACACGGGTGATTTCTTCCTCTTGACCAGCTCCTTTTCTTCCACCTTTTCCTTTTTTACCTTTTTTCTTTTTTGCCATTTTACATCCAACTTTCCTTATTCAAATTTATCATCAGGTTTATATTGACTTTTTATAAAAATAATTTTAATGTCTTTATCGGAATCATTTCTTATATTATGAAGTTCCTTAGGTTCACATAAAAAGACACTTCCTTGAGGTGCGGGATATTCTTTACCATCGATTATCATAACACCATCTCCTTCAACAAAATAAAAAGTTTCATCAACAATATTATGACCATGAGGTTTTGCTCCCATAGATTGACCCGGCTTTAATAAAATTACACCCCAATCAATACTGGGTCCTCTCATCAAATATTTTACTCCCGAATCTCCATTTCTATATTCAAAATCGTTTTCATGTACTTTTTTCAAGATGAACACCCAATTAATATTTTGATTCCAAAAATCAAATAATCCTTTTGATTAATAATTTATATTAATAATTGAATTAAATATTTAACGAAATTTAAATTTAAATGATATAAAAATATTAAAAATTCGGTGATTTATTTGATAAATCCTTTTAAATTTGCGAGAATTCCCAATATATTTTTCGGAGCGGGTATGCTTAAAGAATTGTATAATTTAATACCGAAATACGGAAAAAAAGTGCTTATAGTTACTGGTGCAAGTTCTTTAGATAAAAGTGGCAAATGGGACGAGATTTCTGAAAATTTAGAAAAATTAGGAATAAATTATTTTAGGATAAAAATAGAAGGAGAACCTTCTCCCGCAATTATTGACGAAAATTCTGCGAAATATAAGGATGAAAATTTAGATTTAATTGTTGGAATTGGCGGGGGAAGTGTAATAGATGCCGGTAAAGCAATTTCAGCAATGATTTTAAAAGAAGATAGGATTAAAAATTATTTAGAAGGTGTTGGAAATAAAACCCATGATGGAGTTAAAATCCCATATATTGCCGTTCCTACAACTTCGGGAACGGGTTCAGAAGCGACTAAAAACGCAGTTATCAGTGAAGTTGGTCCTAATGGTTTTAAAAAGTCCCTCAGACATGATAATTTTGTCCCCGATGCGGCTATAATTGATCCTGAGTTAATCTTATCATGTCCCCCCAAAGTGTCTGCTTCATGCGGTTTAGATGCATTTACACAGCTTTTAGAAGCCTTTGTATCACCTGCAGGGAGCCCCATGACGGATGCATTAGCTTATAGCGGAATGAAACATATGAAGAATAATATTGTACAAGTATGCGGTGAAAAAGCACATGATATAAATGCCCGTGCAGAAATTGCTTATGGTGCTTTAATGTCCGGAATAGCATTAGCTAATGCTGGGCTTGGAATTGTACATGGTCTAGCTTCACCTATAGGGGGATTCTTTAATATCCCTCATGGGGTTGTATGCGGAACATTATTAGCCGAAGCTACTAAAAAAAATATTGAGAAATTAAAAGAAAAGGGAACCGATGGTTTTCTATTATTAAAAAAACATGCGGAAATTGGTGCTCTTTTAGCAGGAAAATCTAGAGTAGAAGATCATGAAGTAATAAAATATTGCACAATTTTAGTTGACACGCTTGAACATTGGATAAAAGTTTTAAAAATTGATAAATTAAGTGCTTATGGTATTACTGAAAAAGACATTGATAAAATCGTAGAGAAAGCGGGTTTAAAAAATAATCCCGTTGAATTATCAAAAGAAGATATAAAAGAAATTCTCTTAAATCGTCTCTAATTTTTATTTTTTAAATGTTTTACGACTTCTTGTGCAAGTTTTTCGAAAGCAGCCTCTACATTATAACCTGTTTTAGATGAAACTTTAATATAATCAAATAAATGATACTCTTTCATTAATTCTTGGGCATAATCGTCATGAACCATTATCTCATCTTCTAAATCTAATTTTGTTCCTATAAATAAGATTGGTAAATCTTTATCGTGAGACCTTGCAATATCAACCCATTCATCAATTTTATGTAAAGTTAAGGGTCTTGTTAAATCGAATAATAAAACGGCGCCATTAGCCCCTTTAGCATATGGCTTTAAAATAAAACGAAATTGATCTTGACCTCCAAAATCCCAAATCTGAAGAACATAATTTTCATTATCAATATCTAAATATTTAAGAAAAAATTCAACGCCAATCGTCATTTTTGTTCCATCAATAAATCTACCCTCTACATATCGATGTAGGAGTGTAGTTTTACCGACCCCTCCCTCTCCTAATGTTAAAATTTTTAGAACGATGGGTTTTTTAAATTTTTTTCCGGGGCTATACACAAAAATACACAATTAGCGGTAATTAAATTATTCTAATGACAAAAATTTCCTCTGTCTTAAAAATATTACATTTATATTTGATTTTTTTGCTTTTTTACGCAATTCTGAATCATTAGTTGCTAAATATACACGATTGAAATTTTCCCGAAATTCTTTACATTTTTTTATAAGAAAATCATCTGTAGTTTCATTTTCTTCTTTTATTAAATTAATATTTATTACATTGAATTTATTTTTCATTTTATTCAAATAGGATATCCCTGAATCTAATTGCCTCAAAAATTTTTCTGAATTAGATTCCCTTAATTTTTTAGCATTTAATTCATTTATTATTTGTTGGAATAAAATGAAAGCTTTTGACCCCTCTAAAAGATAATTTATTTCATTAAAATAGTCTATTTTAAATTGAAAAGGGAGTAGAATAAAATTTGCATCAATTATAATAATATTATCAAACCTTTTAAGAAAATTATATTGTTCTAATAAGCCTGACGCTCTAAAATCTTTCTCGTTAATTTTTCAAACGCCTCTTGAACACCTTCTCCTGTTTTTGACGATACTTTCATGTAATCGAATAGATTAAAATGTTCTTTATATTGAAGTGCATAATCGTCATCTACCATTATTTCATCGACTAAATCTAATTTTGTTCCTATAAAGAGAATTGGTAAATCGGGATCCGATTTTCTGCATATATTAACCCATTCTTCTAAATTGTCAAGTGTCATAGGACGGGTTAAGTCAAACATTAATAAGGCTCCTTTAGCACCTAAAACATAGCTCTCCAATAAGAAGCGAAATCGTTCTTGTCCTCCAAAATCCCAAAGTTGTAAAGTACACTGTTTATCATCAATGGTAATTTCTTTTAAGAAAAATTCCACTCCAATAGTCATTTTAGTATCCGTACTGAATTTACCCTCTACATATCTATGGAGTAAGGTAGTTTTGCCTACACCACCCTCTCCCGCAGTCAATATTTTTAAAATGAACTTCTTGGGCATATCATCACTCCTATTAGTATTATGAAAGATAATGGGCTAATTAAAGTAAGATCGTATCAAAGCTTTCTATTTTTTTTTCTAATATTATTATAAGATTAAATTATATATCTTATATTTATGTTATTTAATTAAAAATTAAATAGTTTCCTAATTAGAAAGTTTAATGTAATTTGATTTTCAAATAATTCTTTTGAAAAAATAAAAATTATTTAAAATCCTTACCATTGTAAATCTAAAGAAAAAAGTAATTTTTAAGAAGTGATTAATGATGAAAATGAAAAAGAAGAAGCCAAGTGAGGAAGAATTAAAAAAATTAAATGTTGACTCATGGGGAACTTGGTCAAAAGAAGTCAGTAAGTTTGATTGGTCATACGGCGATACAGAGACCTGTTATGTAATTGACGGAGAAGTGGAGGTTATTGATTCTGAAACGGGAGAAAAAATGGAATTCGGTGCAGGAGACCTCGTACAATTCCAAAAGGGTTTGAAATGCGTTTGGAACGTGAAAAAACCGATTAGGAAATACTATTCTTTTGACCTCGAGTTTGGAGAAATCGATAAAATCTAAATATTCTTATTTTTAATTTTTTTGTTATTTTAATTCTATTATCACTTTTTCTTTTGAAAAATGACAGAAATTAAGAAATTTAATTGCCCGATTTGCAATGCGGGATGCGGTTTATTAGTTGAGGTAAAAAATAATAAAATTATTTCTGTTAGAGCAGATCCTAATTATCCCTTAACTGGTGGCTATTGCTGCCCTAAAGGAATCGCTTTAGATTATATCGCTAATGATAAGGATCGTGTATTATATCCTTTAAAAAGAGAAGGTAAAAATTTCATAAAAATCTCATGGAAGCAAGCTTTAGAAGAGATTTCCGACAAAATCCAACAGATTATCAAAAAAAGCTCACCTCAAGCAATTGCGTATTATTTAGGAACCAATTCTGTTCATCAATATGCACACAGTATGTTTGCAGTAGGCTTTATGAAGGCAATCAATAGTAAAAATATGTATAATGCGGGCTCTGTAGACAATAATAATAAATTCGTAGCACAATACTTTCTTTATGGAAGCTCTGCAGTAATGCCTATTCCTGATTTAAATAATACTGATTTACTTATTCTAATTGGAACTAATCCTGCTGTTACTAATCTTAGCCTTGTAACATGCTCAAATGTTATGAAAGTATTAAAAGATATTATAAAGAGAAATGGAGAAATATATTTAATTGATCCACGGAGAAATGAAACTGCGAAGATCTTATTTAATAAAAACGATAAAGAACATTATATTCCGATATATCCGGATACAGACATTTACCTTTTATTAAGTATGATTAATTGTATTTTTAAAAAGAATTTACAAGATGAGGCTTTTTTAAAGAAAAACACAATTAATTATGAATATTTAAAAAAATATACAAAACCATTTACTTTAGAAATTGCGGAAAAATGTACGGGAATTCCTGCACAAATAATTCATGATCTTACAATTAAATTTGCCAAAACAAAAAGAGCAGTCATTTATGGACGGCTCGGAACATGTTTATCTTCATTTGCAACTCTAAATGCATGGGCTATTGAATTATTAAATATCATTTGCGGAAAATTAGATCGACCGGGAGGAGCAATTTTCGGAAAAAACATAATAAATATCGCTAAATTAGGTAGTTTAGTAGGTATGGGAGGCTTTAATGAATGGAGAAGTCGTATAGGCAATTATCCAAGTGTTATGGGTGCTTTGCCGCTAGGAACTCTTGCAAGGGAAATTTTAGCAGATAGGAATCCTGTTAAAGCACTTATAATTTCAGGAGGAAATCCTATATTAAGTGCACCAAACTCAAATGAATTCAAAAAAGCACTTGAAAAACTTGAGTTATGTATTGTTTTGGATTTTTATATTAATGAAACTGCTATGTTTGCCGCAGATTATATCCTTCCTACAAGAACCCCCATGGAAAATTCAAATTTACCTATTTATCTTCTTAATTATCAAATCTTTCCCCATATTGAATATTCTCACCGCGTTATTGAACCTAATTTAAAAGGTCCAAAATCAGAATGGGAAATTTTACTTTCTTTGGTAAGATTGTTGGAAAAACCGATGTTTGGGAGTAGATTTCTTGATTTCTTAATAAAAATGTATTCATTCATTAAAGGAAAATTTGATCCCGACTTTTTAATAAGTTTATTTTTGTTCCTCGGACAAATAATTGAAGGAAAATTTCCAAAATTATCTTTAAAAAAATTGAAAAAAAGCGGGACGATTGTCTTAGGAAATAATGAATATAATGTTTTGAAGAAATACATTAGAACTAAAGATAAAAAAATTAGGTTATTAAATGATTTTTTGATTGAACAATTAAAACTTTGTAAAAGTTCAATTGAAGAAAAGATTAAAGAAATACAGCAAATAATACATGAAAAAAACGTTTTCTTAATGATAGGAAGACGTAATTTGAAAACCATGAATTCTTGGATGCATAATGTAGAATTATTATGGAAGAGGAAGCAAGAACCTAAATTATACATAAATAGTAATGATGCTAATAAATTAGAATTAAAACAGAATGAAAAAATTATAGTGGAAAATAAATTCGGTAAAATTGTTGTTCCCGTTTTCATTACTGATGATATTTTAGAGAATGTTGTATGTTATCCGCATGGTTGGGGCCATAAAAATCCATTTTTATCCCTTGCTAATCAGCATCCAGGTGAAAATGTAAATGTCCTTACAGATTCATCAAAACTCGATAAATTATCTGGACAACCTATAATGAATGGCTATAAAGTCTTTTTAAGAAAGCTTAATTAAATAAATAAAATATTTATAGAAATCTTTTGGTTTTAAAAATGAGTGAAAAATTTGGAATTGACCTGAGAAATTTGAAGATTGATCAATTAGGTTATGTATATAAAGACATAGAAAAACAAGCAAAAATAATGGAACAAGTATTTAATATGCCAAAATTTACTTTTTTACCTCCAAGCTCACAAAAAATAAAATATCGTGGAAAAGATTCAGAAATTGTTGTAAAGATTGCCATGAGCCGCTTTTTTAACCTACAGATTGAATTAATTGAATGGATAGAGGGCGATTGCATCTATAAAGAATTTCTTGACCAGGGAAAAGAGGGATTACAACATATTAGTCTTTTTGTTGATGATTTAGATAAATATGTGAATTATTTAAAAGATCTTGGATTTGAAATCGCTCATGAGGGAAATATCGGAAATAGATATTTTTATTATTTTGATACCAATAATGTATTGGGATTTATGTTGGAGGTTCAAGCGTCAATAAGCAGAAGGAGAAAGAAAAAATAAAATCAAACCTCTTTTTTTATTCTTTTATTTCTTTCCTTGCAGGAAGTCTTTCATTTTTTTTGAGGGTTTCTCTTATGGCTTTAATCTCCGCTCTTGTTCTAAGGTCATTCTCATGTAATTCCTTCAAAATCTCTTTTTCACCATATCCTTGGGAATATAAATCTAAAAACTTCTCAATTGTAACAGCATGATAAAAAGTATAGTGTTTTTCACGATATACAATAAGCCATTTTTTTTTACGCTGTTTCTGCATTAGTTCAAAAAGCATTAATTGAACTTTACTTAAGGGTTTTTTTAATTCTTGGGCTATAGTATCATCTTCAATCATATAATATTGTTTCATTAACCGAAGTAATCGAATTCTGGAAATTAGAGGAGGAAAATATGTAATCGAGTAAATAATTATTGCTATTAATGTTAACCACATGGCAATTTCTTGATTATATATAAAAACAATAAGAATGATAATGATAAATACCCAAAATAAGCTCCTATAGATAGTTCTGAAAATCACTTTATACTTTTTCGGCATAATAAAACTCAAAATTAAGAATGATTGTGTATATTTCTTAATTAATAGATCATTTAATAAAAAATATCGTTTAAAATAAAATTTTTAAAAATTCTCAACCGCATATATTAAACGTTTCCGGGTTCGGGATGGGACCGGGTATATCCTCGTGTGCTATGACCGTGAGCAAGCTCACAGTTTGCTGTTTCCCGCATATCGCAAATGCAGTACTATCAGCAACGCACACAAGTTTAACTTCCGGCGTTTAGGCGTAATAGCCTTTTATGCGGTTGAGATTCCAATGCAATTTTTTATTATAAGCTCGGGAGTTTAACTCGGTAAATCCCTACTTATAATGATTATAAGTAAGAAGTAATAATAAATACTAATAATTAAACTTTATTATAATAAAATCATTAAGTTTAAAAGTAATACTTGTTTTGGATGAAAACTTTGATGTTTCAGATAATTATAAAAAATGTAGAATGGTATCAATATTTAATTAATGCTTTTATTGTTATTTTAGGTCGATCTCTTGATATATTAAGTACGAGATATGTTTCAAAAGATCTAAAATTGGAAACGAATAAACTTGCCCAAAAAGTTGGCTGGCGTGGTATGATCCTAATGCAATCTATAATCGTTGTTTTAGGAGCTTTAGACTTTTATCTTGCTTTTTTTATATTCATCTGGTCTCTTTTTTTATGTGCAAATAATAT
>CAZVTX010000114.1:0-10172 GCA_964629395.1 uncultured archaeon | reverse complement strand
AATTTTTTTTTCAATTTTTTGGAATGATTAAGAGTTTCTTCTGTAAAGCCAATTAAACACGTTCCTAATCCCCTAGATTGTGCTGCCAACATTCCATATGTAAGTGCAATACCCGCATCAACTCCGATCATCGTTTTACTCAGTTTCACAGGAGCATATGTTATAATAACTACAGGAGCCCCATAAAAAACATTATCTTCACCTCTCTTACTTTCATTTACTAAATTTTCTAAACTAATTTTAGTACTTGGATCGGTTACATATTCTTTTAGATGGGAAGGTAAAAATATTTTAAACAATTTAGCGAATTTTAAGGTTTTTAATAAAACTTCAAACATTTTCTGAGTTGCTTTTCTTAAAATAGCAATATTTTTAGGATCTTGAATAACAATGTATTTCCAAGCTTGAGCATTTGTAGCGCTAGGGGCATATCTCATCGCTTCCAAAACAGCTTCAATATCTTTCTTTGGCACGGGTTTATCTTTATATTTGCGAATAGACCTTCTACTTCTCAAAACTTGTAAAATAGAATCATAATTAATTAATTTGGATGGTTCATCAACGCCCTCAAAAGTTTCAAATTTCTCATCAGATTCGTAAATAATTGCATCAGTAGGACAAATACACACACAATGACCGCATTTAATACAACAATTACCCGTGGGATCTTCAAAATAAACCTTTCGCTTTTCTCCGGGCTTAGTTTCTTTTTTAATAAAAAGCGATGCGGGGCAATCATTAACGCAAGCAAGACATTTAATGCATTTTTCATCATTTATACCTAAAATTTTCATAAGAATAAGTCCACCTTTTATTTTAAATCTAAAATCTTGAAAGAATTAAAGTTAAAAAATTTATTCACAATTTTAATTTAGAAATTTTTTCTTGAAGTTCCGCTAATTTTTTCATTGCATCAATAGGCGTAAGTGCATTTAAATTAAGATTTTTTATTGATTTTAAAATTTTTTTCACATCTTCACTTAATTTGTTTTTCATTTCGATTGAGGGTATAAATAATGAGGCTTGAACTAATTTTTTGGTTTTTCTTTCGGGGGGTATTTTTTTAGGTATTTTTTTGACTTTAACAGATTCTTCTTTTAGTTTTTCTAATAATTCCTTTTTTTCTTCCGTTTTATCTTCAAGTTCAGCTAATTTTTCCTCTAAATTATTAAGTTCTTTCTTTTTTAAATCAATTTCTTTATTAATTCTTTCGAGTTCTTTCTTTTTAAATTCTATAAAAGATTCATAATATTTACCATTCAATTCTTTACCGTTTTTTCTTACTGTGGCTCTAAAGGGGTCGTTTTGCTCAATGGTTTCCAATATTTCAAATGCCCTTAAAATTACATCCTCAGGTAAGCCAGCTAATCTTGCGACATGTATCCCATATGATTTATCCGTACTTCCGGGTCTCAACTTTCTTATAAAATTAATACTTCCGTCCTCATTTTCTACTATATCAAGATGATAATTCTTAACTCTCGGTAATTTTATTTCCGTTAATTGGTGATAATGTGTACTAAAAAGAGTTTTTGCCCTTAATTCATGCAATTTTTCCAGTGTTGCCATAGCTATACTCTGCCCATCGCTTGTGCTTGTCCCCCTTCCTAATTCATCTATTATAACTAAACTTTTAGGTGTAGCATAATTAAGAATTTTTGCCGTTTCGGTCATTTCTATCATAAATGTGCTTAATTTTCTTGCAAGATCATCTGAAGCACCTATTCTCGTAAAAATCTGATCAATAATTCCTATTTTCGCATATTTTGCGGGAACAAAACTTCCGAATTGAGCAATAATACATATAAGCGCTACTTGGCGAAGATAAGTGCTTTTACCCGCCATATTTGGTCCTGTAATTATTAATATTTGTTCTTTTTCCGTATCGAGATAGCAATCATTAGGAATGAATTTTTCTCCTAAATTAATTTGCTCTATTACAGGATGTCTGCCCTCTTTTATAATTATTTTTGAATCATCTGTGATGATCGGTCTACAATAATTATATTGCTCGGCGATTTCTGCAAAACTAGCCAGTACATCAATTATTGCAATATTTCTTGCTGATTTTAAAATTTTTTCCGTCTGATTAACTACTTTTTTTCGAATTTTATTAAATATTTCATACTCAATTTCGTTAATTTGCTCTTCCGCATTTACAATTTTTTCCTCCAATTGTTTTAAATCTTTGGTGGTAAATCGTTTTGCATTTTTTAAGGTTTGGCGTTCAATATAATCCTCTGGAATTTTATGAATAGATTCAAGAGTCTTAAGTGTAATTTGAATATAATAACCTAAAATATTATTATGCCCAATTTTAAGTCCGGTAGTTAGATTTAGCCTCTTTTTTTGCATTTCTTCATATTCCAAAATATATTTTTTTCCGTTTTTTAAAATATCCCTCAATTCATCAACTTTTTCACTAAATCCCGGTTTGATAATATTTCCTTCCTTGATCGTAGTTGGAGCATCTTCACATATCGCATTTTCTATAAGATTTCGCACCTCACTAAAATCATCAATATCGGCTAAATATTTTGAAAGCTCGGGAATATTTGCTTTTTCTAAGATCTCAATAATTTTAGGAATTCTTTCAAGTGAATTTTTAATATTTAACAAATCTCTCGCATTTGCTCTATTAGAAAAACTAATTTTATTCGCATATCTTTCAAGATCTCCAATTGTTTTCAATTCTTCTCGTAAATCCGATCTTAAAAATACATCATCCTTAAATTTCTGAACGATATTCAATCGGAAATTAATTTCATTAATATCTGTTAAAGGTTGGAGTATAAATTTCTTTAATAAACGTGCACCCATAGGTGTTCTTGTATGATTAAAAATAGAATATAAAGTAGTATCCTTACCTTTTTCCCAAAGAGAGCGCACGAGTTCTAAATTTCTTTGCGTAATATAATCAAGATGTAATACATTTTTTTCTTGAATTAGATTTATTTTAAAAATATTCGGTATAATATCTCTCTGTGTTTCTTTTAGAAACGCCAGTAAACCTCCAGCTGCTTGAATTGCTAAATCCTTTCCTTCTAAACCGAAACTTTCCAGATTTGAAATAAAAAAATGTCGGGTAATTAATGAATACGCTTCATCATATTCAAAAACATAATCATTATAAGATTTAATAATAGCATCGGTCAAATCGGTAAGGTATATAAATAATTTCTCGTCTTTTTTCAGGATTTCCGGAATGATTAACTCAACGGGATCATATTGAGAAAATAAACTAAGCAATTTTTCCAAAGGATCTCTCTCTTTAGAAAGGATTTCATTAGCAGCAAATTCACCTGTAGATAAATCCGCAAATGCAATCCCGAATCCTTTTTTAGTTTTAACTATAGAAGCAATATAATTATTTTCATTTGATTTTAGCATATCTTCTTCAATTACCGTGCCAGGTGATAATATTCTCACTACTCCTCTTTTTACGATTCTACCTTTCACGGTTGCAGGGTCTTCTAATTGTTCCACAAGAACCACGGTTTCTCCCATATTGACTAAATTTTTTAAATAACTACCGGCATGATGCGGAATTCCCGCTAATGGATATGAATCATTTCCAACACGCCTTTTTGTAAGCGTTATTCCTAATAGCTGAGAAATCTTCTCTGCATCATCGTAAAAAAATTCATAAAAATCACCCATTCGGTATGCTACTAAATGATCGGGATATTTTTTTTTAATGCTATACCAGTGACGCATCATTGGAGTCAATGATTTTTCATCAATATCTTCAAGAGGCATTTTTTATAATTCACTTTAAAAAATTAGGCTCATATTAACTAATTTTTGATAATTTCTAAAAGAAAAAAATTATAATTATTACGAAATTAATAAAATCGAGTCAAAAATTTAAAATTTAGCCCCTACAAATTTTTTCAAATTTAATTATTTAAATCTAACTATTTCTTCTAAACATTTATATATAGAATATCTTCATTAGTAATAGAGATAAAAGATGGATTTTAAAAATATGGATAAAATAAAAATAAAAATTATGGATGATGGAATTCCTGCAATCGTTTTACCTCCGGAAATCTCTATAATACCGAAAAGTGATTATAGATACAGAGGTTTTGCAAAACGATCTAATTTTAATTTTAGAAATAGTTTTCCGACAAGATTTCGAGATCTTTTTAAAGATGAAGACCTCGATGACGAATTTTAAAATCTAATTATTAATATTTAAAAAATTTCTTTATCTCATTTATATAATTAATGAATCTCCATTTTTAATTAGTTTAACATTATCAAAATTTTCGGAAAACCATTCGGGGTTTTCTGTGTGAATCGGGATAATGATATCCGGATCAATTTTCTCAATAGTCTTTATTAAATCATTTTTAGTTGCATGTCCGGAAGCATGAAATCCTTTTTCAAATTCAATACGACCTTGATTTCCCTCTTTAAAGCCGATAATGTCAAAAGAAAGAAATTTTAACCAATTTGATAATCTCATAAAATCGAATTCTTGTTCATCTTCAAAGGCTTCGCTTGATGAATATATATATGTCCCGCCTTTTATCTTTATATCAAGTAAATGTTTAATATCATATAGAGAAAAACAGAGAATGTAATTCTCAGGAGATTCAGCAATCTCAAACGGATCAATATATTGTTCTTCGTAATTTTTAATTATTTCTTTTTCCCAACCTCCATAGGAAATTTTTAATTCATTAAAAATTCTATAACCATTCGTTCTATCTATACTATCTGCTTTTTCCAATATCTTTAATAGAAACCAATCTTTTGCCGTGATTACAAGTTGACGGCTGGTTTTTTTTGCAATCTCTCCAAATAATTCTAAACGTTCAAAATTTCTTGCAGAAAAATCTGCCACGACTAACCCTTTATTATCTTCTATGACCTTCAAACAATTTTCATATACGATATCCTCAGATTCATTAAAATCCTCCCGACCTGCTTGAGTACCTTCGATAATTAAAACAGATGCATCCTGAGCTTTTTGAATAAATTCTTCAGTTTTATCTCGATTTTTCCCATGAAGTCTAAAATCACCGGTATATGCTATTTTTGTGCTTCCTTCAACTATATATGCTGTAGCTCCATAAATCGAATGATCGATATTATATCCTTGAATATTAAAAGAAAATGAATTTTCTATCAATGACTCAACAATAAAATCATCCGAATCGACAAATTTATTGCGATTACTGAAAAGAATATTATAATATTCTTTTAATTCATCTTGAACTTTATCAATACAATAGAAATTCCTTTTTAATTTTTGATATCTCACAGATTGAATCCTTCTTTCATCATTTTCAAAATATTCCTTTTTTGAACAATAAGCAGCTTCTAAATTCATTTTAGAATTAGAGCAATCCAATATTCCCTTTAAAAATGCAATTGTAATAGGTGAAGCAATTATTGGAATTCTTCGATCCAAGAGCCCAATTAAACCAAAATGATCCTGATGAGCATGAGTTAACAAGACAGCTTCAACATTTAATTTTTGATATTTCAAATATTCGGTTTTTAAATCCTCAGGAATTAAACTCTCTCGGTATATTTGTAGTTGAGGAGCAAGATTCATCTTTATATAATCGTAAATCCCTCGGTTCGCTCTTAATGATAAGAACTCCTGATAAAATTCGTTCATTTTTTTAAAATTAAGTCCGAAGTCTAAAAATATACCTTTCCCGTTTTCTTCATAATATATTTTATTGCCTCCAATTGTATCGGCTCCATCATAAATCGTGATTTTTCCCATTTTCAAATAATTCTTGTTATTTTTATTTTTTAAATCAAATAGATTTCTGAATATAAAAAATAATACTCCAATATTATTTATTAATTTATTTTAAAGATTATTTTTGTATTTAAAAGTAAATGTATGGCGTAAAATATGATTTTCACAATATTAAGTAGTTTTGATAATCGACTAGGACCTAAAATTTTTATAAAAATTCCTAATTCAGGAAGCGTACCATATTTCAATGAAATACCTCTCTTAATGGATTTCTATAAGAGAGGATTTTTTGTTCATGAATTCAATAATATTAAAACTGCGAATCTTATTTTCGATATTTATAGTCCTTGCGCAAGAGGCAAGAGAGAGATGCTAATGATAAGCATCGTTTTATATCAAGAAAAAATTAATATCGATTTAAATTCCTTTAAAGAAATTCTTGAATTTTTTGCTATGCAAATAACTCAAATTGAAGACATATACAAAGGATTTTATTTTGAAGAAATTAATGAAGGAAAAGAGAAGTTGAAAGAGATTGTTAATTTGGTTAGGAGCTTAAATAATTCAATCCCTTCCGAGCATCATATATCTGATCGATTCTTTAAAAAAATTTTAACTTTAAAATTAACATTCGAAGGCAAATCTGCAATTATAGAGAATTTTAAACGTCAATTGAATTTTAATATAGAATTGCCGAAAAATAATAAAGAATTTCCCGCTTTTTCTATTTAAATTCTCAATCTAATATTTGCATAAACAATTATGATTAGAATTAAAATACTTATAGGATAAATAATTGTTATCGTTTCAACGGCTCCACGCCACGGTAAGCCAGCATGAAATATATATGATAAATATAAAAAGAAAAAAGCAGGTAAAAATGAATCCGTTTTTCTCACTAAAATACATAATATTATCCCAAAGCAAAAGTAGGTTATACTATAGCTTAATGTATGAAGAGTATTTAATAGAGCAAAGAAAAATGAGATAATAATATATGCAATCCAAGGCTTTTTTATTTTACTCAATAGAAGGTTAAAACCATACATGAAAAAATAAAGGCAAATACAAAAAAATTGAATAAATTTAATCGTAATGAATAAAATATATTCTATTGCCCCTCGAAAGGCACAGCAATGCCAAATCCCAGAAAATAAGCCGTATCCAAAAGCTATAAAAGACACCGTAAAAAGATATGAGAATAAATGAGTTGTAGATGTCGCAAAATCTTCTGATTTGAAATTAAAAATCACTTTAAATATGAAAGGTATTAACCCTAGGATTAAATAGCTTAAAATCCATGGAATAAATAGGAGTCCCATTCCTAAGAAGGCATTCGGATTCCAATAATTATACCCGATCAGATAATTTACACCGCAAAAGATTAAAGCAATTACGATAAAAGATATTAATTCCAATCTTGATACATTTCTTTCAGGGAGTGGTGCGTTTTGTATTTTTAATACAAAATAAAAAGTATGGACGATAATTATCAATCCGATAATTGCAAGCAATTTCATTGAAAATTCTCCTATAATGGAATAATCAGTCTTAATCCATGTTTCGCCCGTTATGGGTGGCTCTCCAACAACTTCACCAGATAAATATTCTAATAATGACAATGGCGTTAAAAAAACTAATATAGCTACAATTGTTTCGGCTAAAATTAAATAGATTCTTGTATAATCCGTAGGAGATCTCATTTCTTTTCTTTTTTAATTATAATTTAAATTTAGTTATTACAGCACTATGATCTGAGGCGATAGACCAGTGAACATCCGTATCAACAGGAACTAAATCTGGTGAACAGAAGATATAATCAATCCTTACCGTTGGCTTATATTCATTATCAGGATTGAAGCCTCCGGTTAATTCAGGTTCTTTATTTAAATATTTATGCGTATCAATAAATTTAATCTTTTCACTCGTTGAGTTTATTAGTTTATAAGGTTCAGAATCGGGTTTTGCATTAAAATCACCCATCCAAATTATTTTTTCAAAAGGTTCTTTTTCAATTAATTCTATTACTGCAGAAACTTGTTTTATTCTATTTTCCTCATTGACATCTAAATGGTTTACGTAAATAGTCCATTCTGAATTATCAATTATCACTTTTGCTTTTATAACGCCCCTCGGTTCTGCAACAAATTTTGAATTTAAGGGAAGTTGATAATTCTTAATTTCTTTTATAGGATATTTGCTAAAAAATGCATTTCCATAATGTTTAAAGAAGGTTGGTCCGTAAAAATACCTCATACCTAATTTATAAGCGAAATAACTGCATATATCTACAAAACCCGTTTTCATTACACCTTTATCGACTTCATTTAATCCTATAATATCGGGATTATATTCTTTTATTTCTTCTATTAATCGATCTAAATCGAATTTTCCATCAACTCCGATTCCGTTATGTATATTCCAGACTAAAACGATTAATTCTTTATTTGTAGACTCTTCTAAATTTCTTGAGGCTGAGATATACGCTATTGAAAATATATTTAATCCGATGATAATTGCAAAAAGCATTCCGATTATTTTATTAAAGTTTAAATTTAAAATATTAATGTTTTTAATCTTTTTAATTAAAATAGGGGTCTTTTTTATTTCTAAAATGATAAAAATTCCGATTATAGCACTAAAGATTGAAATATTTAACAAAAAGGATAAATGAAGTGTCCATGTATTTATTATCGCAATTGCGTAAAAAAAAGCAAATCCAAAGAATAAAATAATTAAACCTATATATGATTTAGTGCGGCCAGGCATTTTATAAGCGATTATATAATAAAGTAAATTAAATAGAGTTATGAAAACGCTAATTATTATTAAACTACTTAGATAAATTGTGGAAATAATTGAATTATCTTGCTCTAATATTAAAATTGCACAGCAATTCATTAATATTAGAAATATATTTAGAATTAAAGCGAATTTTGTAGTAAATATTTCTTTTCTTTGACTTAATATAAATTTCAACAACAAATAACTAAAAATTAAAGAAATTAATATTATTACTGAATAATAAAGGAATCCATAGGCAAAAATATTTAATATAAAAGTATCATATGCAGATAAGGCAACGGGGTTAAAAATCCAATTAAGGCAATAAAATAACGCTGCACCTATGAAGAAAAAATGCTTTAATTTTAATTCTTGTTTATCGATGGTATTCTGTTTAGAATTATTATCATCATAATTTTGCTTAATTTCTAAATCAGGAATTATCTTTTTTTCAAATATTAATATTATTAGACCAAATACGATAATTATAGGTATTTTTAATATATTAACACAGAGATTTGATGATAAACTTAATATAAGTATAAATAAATGAAGCCCTAAGCCAAATATTAAACCTATAAGAATGATTTCAATTTTATTATCATTATAAACATTATATTTCACGAAAAAATTTGAAAAATCGACAAAAAACAATAATAATAAAGTAAATAACATCGTAAGGATTAATAAGTAAATCTCGGGCGGATAAATATAAAATTGAGCAAAGAATCTCAAGGCAATTGTTATAATTATTAACATGATAAATTCCCGGGCTGATTCTTTAAAAAATTTGTATTTCAAAGATATTCCGCCAAATATAACCCCAAGATAAATTAAAATCCATGGTAAAACACTCGTAAGTTCTTTCCATTTCAAGAAAATTACAGAATTAATATATAAAACGAAATTAATTGTTGTTTCTATGAATAAAAATATAAAAAAGCTTAAAATTATAATTAGAGAAATTTTCTCGTTGTCTCTCATAACGTTTACTTCTTTTTATTTTAATATATTTTAAATTAAATTTTAAGTTTAATATCGTATGAGCGAAGATTTAATTTTATATGAAATTAAAGGACGTATTGCGATTATTACGATTAATAGACCTGAAAAGGCTAATGCTGCAAATATTACAATGCTTCAAAAAATGCACGCCAATTTGCTTGATGCCGATGAGAACGAAAAAATTAAATGTATCATTATTAAAAGCACGGGAGATCGATTTTTCTCCGCGGGTTATGATTTAAAAGAAGTTTCCGGTGATCCTGAAAATGTTAGGAAAATAACTAAATGGGGACGGATGGTTAATGAAACTATTTATACATTAAAAAAGCCAATAATCACTCAAGTCCAAGGAATTGCTATTGGTTTCGGTGTCTTGCTCATTTTAGCTTCTGATTTAACGACTTTTGCAGACCGTCCGAAAGAAGAACTCTATTTGCGCTTGCCCGAAATTGCAATTAATGCTTTTCCGCAAACAGGTGCAACAACTTTACCGCTTCTTTCATTCGGATTGAGATATGCCAAAAATGTTCTCTTTACCACGGATAAATTCGGTTTAGAAGAATTAAAAAATATCAATTTTCCGACAAGAATTTTTCCTCTCGAAAAGCTTGAAGAAGAGACAAGAAAGAGATGGCAATCATCCACTTCCTTGGAG
>CAZVTX010000113.1:0-10199 GCA_964629395.1 uncultured archaeon | reverse complement strand
GCCTATAATTAAATCAAATGTTTGGGTTAATTTTTGTTCAGCTTCAAAAAGAGTATCACAGCAAAATATATTTGGCTTGATTTTAGATGCTAAAGAACCTAATACAATAATATAATTAATTTTAGTTATGAAGAGCGAAAGTTTGTTTATATCTATCCCGTATAATCGATTTATTACATCAATTTTTTCATCAGTATGTTTTTCCGAATTAATAATGTTTTTTAAGATTTGAATTAAAAAATTTCCTGTTCCGCAACAAGGATCTAAAACATAGTCACCGAAATTATATGTTTCATTAACCATCTTTTTAACTAAAAAAGGAGGAGTATAAAATTCCCCTTTTTTATGTCGAAGAAACGGAGATATTAAATTCTGAATTAAGAAATCCAAAATATATTCTTTATTTAATTGAAGTTCTAAAACTTTTTTTTTCCATTTTTCTATTAAATTTAAAAAATAATTGCACTCTTTCCGATTAAAATTTTTTATTATCCCATAAAAATAGTCAATATCAAATAAATTGAAATCAGGATAATATTTATTCAACATTTCTTTTATTAATTCAATATCTTCAAATATTTGGTAATGAGATTCATGTTTTTTTATAAAATTTTCTGAAAAATTAATTTTTTCCAATACTAAACTTAATCCTATAAAATATATTAATGTTTGCGAAAAATATAATTGAGGATTTAAATTATTTATTCCGTAAATTGAAGTAAAATCTTTAATCCATTTTTTATAATATTTATTTTCGGGAAAAATTTTATTAGAAAATAAATTAACGGTATTTTCTATTTCTTTTTTAAAATCTTTTATAAATCCTTCTTTTTCTTTCCAAAAGTGGGTTTTTAGCATTAAAGAATGTTAGAAATTGTTTTAATATTGAATTAAATATATAATATTATTAGAATTTGTCAATTTTATTTTTTTAAAGTTATCGGAGAAATAACTTGCCTACTAAAGAGATAAAAATTTCAAAACTTTTGGAAAACGGTATTTATTTCCAATGTAAAATGTGCGGCAGATGTTGCCGGGGTTTTGATGAGGGAGAAGTATATCTTTATTTAGACGATATTAAACGACTTGCCGAAAAATTGAATTTAAAGGGAAAAAAAGGATTAAGAAAATTTGCAGAAAAATATTTAAAAATTACCTCAAATACTTTCTATTGGGTGGAGCCCGGAGAAAAATCCGGAAAAAATTATAAGGTTCCCACATTAGGATTTAAGTTTATAGGAGATGACGAACATTGCGAATTTTTAGGGGAAGATAATCGCTGTACAATTTACGATGCGGCTCCTTTCCAATGCCATAGTTTTCCCTTCTGGCAGATGATGGTATCCAGCCCTAAAAACATTAAAGAGTATTCTGAAAAATGTCCTGGTCTCCGAAATATGAATAATAATGGCGGGAGATTCTACTCCCGTGAAGAAATTTATCAATGGGCTAAAAAAGAACAGGAAATAGAGTTAGAATATTTTCTAAAAATGAAAGAAAATAACTTTGATATTTATAAAGTATTTCCGTGGCTTCCAAGAAATTTGCCTATTGATGAGGATTTAAAAGGACTCATTTTTTAATTATAAGACGCTAAATTATTAATATATCAAATTTTATTTTACTTAGATTAATATAAATACATCAGAGGTTAAACCTTGAAAATCGGTCTTTTTTTATGTGATTGCGGTAAAAATATTAGTGGAGTCATCGATCATTCACAAGTAATAAAATATTTTGAGACTTACCCGGACTTAGTAATATTTAGAGATCAATATCTATGTTCTGAGGCCGGTTTAAATAAAATAATTGAAGGAATAAAAGAAAACAATATCGACCGTGTGGTAATTGCTGCTTGTTCCTTTAAATTACACGGAACTTTATTTCAAAAAACAGTAGAGAGGGCAGGAATAAACCGATTTTTAGTTGCTTTTGCAAATATTCGTGAGCAAAATTCCTGGGTACATGCAAATAATCCTATTAAGGCAACACAGAAAGCAATTGACCAGATAAAAATGGCTATTGAAAATGTAAAATTATTAGAGCCGTTAGAAGTAAAAGAATCTTTTGTAACTCCCGCGACTTTGATAATTGGAGGCGGAATTGCCGGCATCAAAGCGGCATTAGTAATTGCAGATGCCGGATACAAAGTATATTTGGTTGAAAAAGACCTTACAATTGGAGGGCATATGGCATTATTTGATAAAACATTTCCAACCCTCGACTGTAGCATTTGCATTCTCGGTCCTTTAATGGGTGAAGTTAAGGAACATCCTAATATCGAATTATTGACTTATAGTGAAGTACAAAAGGTTGAGGGTTATATCGGAAATTTTGAAGTGTCGGTTCTTAAAAATCCAAGATATATTAAAGAGGATGATTGTGTTGGCTGCTTTGACATTTGCAGAGATGTTTGTCCTATAGAGATTGAAGATACTTTTTATCCAAGGAAGGCAATTGATGTCCCTTATCCTCAAGCAATTCCTTTATATCCAAATATATTAAAAGAATATTGCATTGGGTGCAAAGCATGTGCTCTTGCATGTGATAGAGATGCAATAGATTTTGATCAAGAACCAAAAATGATAAGGTTTAAAGTAGGATCAATAATCGTTGCTACTGGTTTTAATACATTTGATCCATCTATTTTAGGAGAATTTAAATATGAGAAATATGCAGATGTAATAACTACAATGCAAATGGAGCGACTTCTAAATAACGATGGTCCTACTAAAGGAAAAGTAGTTAGACCCTCGACAGGAGCCATCCCTAAATCAATTTCCTTCATTTTATGTGTGGGATCGAGAAATAAAAAAATCCATCATGATTACTGCAGTCAAGTGTGCTGTAATGTGTCAATTAAACAAGCCGTTTTAATTAAAAAGGAGCACCCCGAAATAAAAATAAATATTTACTATAATGATATCAGAGCAGTAGGTAAAAATTGTGAAGAATTTTATAATCGAGCAAGGGAAACTTTTGGAATAAGATTTATTAAAAGTAATGTTTCGGGAATTGTTAAGGATGATGATTCGGACAAGTTGTTGGTAAGAGGCGAAGATGTTATAGAGAATAAATTATTTGAAAATAAAACGGATATGGTTGTATTAGCAGTTGGAATGGTGCCTCCTAAGGATACCGATAAATTGGCACAAATTCTTAATATTTCACAAGATCCTTACGGGTTTTTACTTGAGAAACATCTTAAAATAAAACCATCCGAAACGTCTGTCAGCGGAATATTCTTAGCGGGCGCAATCCAAGGACCGAAAGATATACCGAACAGTATCGCTCAAGCGGAAAGTGCTGCCGCAAAAGCAATTGCGTTAAGTGCAAAAGGTAAAGTAGAACTAGATCCACATATCGTTTATTATAATCCCGAAAAATGCGACTTATGCCGTTTATGTGAAAATATATGTGATTTTAATGCAATTAAAATAGAAGGGAAAAAATTTACATTAACACAAGAGAATTGCGCAGGTTGCGGTGCATGTGCTGCTATGTGCCCCAATGATGCATTATATATCCCGGGATTTAAGAAAGCTCAAGCATCATCCCAGATAAAAGCAGTCCTTAAAGAAAAAAAGGAATTTCCGTTAATAATAGCATTTTTATGTAATTGGTGTTCATATGCCGGAGCAGATATAGCTGGCACAAGCAAATTAACTTATCCTACAAATATAAGACCTATTCATGTAATGTGCACCGCAATGATTGATCCTTATCTAGTATTTGAAGCTTTCTTCCATGGGGCTGATGGTGTTTTAATTCTGGGTTGCTATCCCCAAGATTGTCATTACGACACGGGTTTTACAAAAGCAAGCAATCGATATGAAAGCATTAGAGAGATCCTTTCGGATTTGGGAATTAATGAAGAAAGAGTAAGAATCGAAAGTGTTGCGGCGGGTGAAGGAGAAAAATTTGCAAGAGTTGTATCAGAATTTAAAGCAAAAATCGAAGAAATAGGGCCCATAACGCCTGGAGAATATAAAAGAATAAAAACAATAGAAGAAAAAGCAAAAGAAAAAGCAAGATTGGACGAGATATGAAGGACTTATTACGATATCGTAAAGCTCTTGAATTTGCCATTAGAGGATATCATAATAAGACAAGAAAAAATAGTAATATTCCATATATTATTCATCCGCTAAGAATTGTTCATATTTTAAGATTTGTAGGATATAATGAAATAGATAATGAAGAATTATTTATTGCGGCTTTATTCCATGATCTTATTGAAGATACAGATGTAAAATATGAAGAAATTGAACAAAAATTCGGTCAAAAAATTGCTGATTTAGTTCTCGAGTTAACAATACCTGAAGATGCTGACAAGGAACAATTTTTTAAAAATATGAGTAATGCTTCTAAAGAAGCTAAAGTTATAAAAATGGCTGATCGAATTGATAATCTTTTAGATCTTGATAATATTCCCTGGTCAAACGAAAAAAAAAGAAAATATGCGGAGCATGGAAGAATTATCTTACAATCATGTGGCGATGCGGATAATAAGTTAACAAGTATGTTAACTAAAATTGTTGAAGATATATTAAATAAATATTAAATTATCACTAAATTTTGATATATTATTTATAACGCAGTTTCATAATATATAATATTAAATTATTTTCATAAGTAATGATGGCGTAATTAATGCATATTTTAAAGGCGTAAATAATGCAAATTCGTGCAATAACGATCGGTCTGAATATTCCTTTTTTGCAAAAAAATGAGGTTGTTGAGCCTTTTTTAGAGGAAAAAATTTCTCAATTTAAGGATTTTTTCGATGAATCTGTTGATAGATTAAAGGATATAAATATTAATGTTCAAACAAAGCGATTATGTTCGCAACCTCTTTTTTCTTATGAGGAACAGAGGATTTATTCAAGAAATTTGGAAGATACATTATTACAAATAAATGAACAATTTGAGCTTATATATAATATAATTGGAAAATATAATATCGATTATTTTGCATGCTGTGCGATGTTAGCGGACCAATTAAAAGATTTCAGTATATTTGAAAGGCTATTATTAAAAGCCTTTCCCGAATTTTTAAAAAAATATCCTAATTTATTTACCTCGCTCCCCGTAGCTTCAAATTTAAATGGAATTAATTTATCAGCTTTAAGATCGGGCGCTGAAATAATAAAAAAATTATCAGAACCAAATCCTTTAAACAATCTTCAATTTTGTGTAAGTGCAAATGTAAAGCCAAATACGCCTTTTTTTCCTGCAGCATATCATCTTTCAAAACAGCCGGCCTTTTCTATAGCCATTGAAATGGCAGATGAGGTTGCAAGGGCTTTTAGAAATGCTCCTAATTTAATTGAAGCAAAAAATAGATTACGATCCAAATTTAATGAGATTTACTCTGTTTTAAAAAGTATTTTTGAAGATATAGGTAAAAAATACGAGATTTTTTTCAGCGGAATTGATTTTTCTCCCGCACCTTCTCCGAAGCTTACCAGAAGTATAGGATATGCTCTTGAAAAATTAAATATCACAAATTTCGGGCATTATGGAAATCTTTTAATCGCTGCTCTTATAAAACAATGTATCCCTAAAGATGATAAAATTATAGGATTTTCCGGATTTATGCAACCAGTATTAGAAGACTATATAATCGCAAAGAGGGCTTCCGAAGGTATTATTGACATTGATAGATTAATGTTATATTCAACAATGTGCGGAACCGGATTGGATTGTATTCCATTGCCGGGAGATATAACCGAACGAGAGATCTTTTATATCTTACTTGATATTTGCACAATTTCCGTAATTTTAAATAAGCCGTTATCAGCAAGATTAATGCCTTTTCCCGGAAAAAAAGCCGGTGACGAAATTTCATACGATTTTGAATATTTTGCAAATACAAAAGTGCTTAATTACAGGAAAATACCCGAAAACAAAAAAAAGGACTTATATTATAATAAAGAAAAGTTTTTTCAATTCATTTAGTTATTATTATAATAGTGAAAAATTATGAAAAAAGAAAATAATAAAGATAAAAAATTAATTTTTTTCAACGAAGCGCTTAAAAAATTTGAATATATTTATCCAAATGAAATTAATAATATGAATTATAGGAATACACATTTAGTCTCAAATTTAAATCTCTTAAGGGATGAAATGCTTGCAGAATTAAATCGATTAAAGGAAATAATATCGTATAAAATCGATTTTAATGAAATTAAGAAAAAAAGAAAATCTTTTGATAAAGATCCATTTTATGATTTTGTTATAAATTTTCTTAGATGTCCCGTTTGCGGAGGCTTTAATCACTATTATGATTTAAAAAATATATATTATAATGAAAAATATGAACAATTAAGAGAAGAATTAATTAGATTACAAAAAATAAAGAATAAAGATTTTAAAAAATTAAAGATTTCACTTGGGATTCCTTGTTGTTCTTGTTATCAAAAATATTTTGAAGATTTAGAATAAAAATTATTTATTTATCAAGATAATCTACAACCTTACCACTTTGAGTAATCTCATAATAAACGGCATCATCTTCTTCTATTTTATTTACACAGAAAGCTTTTATTAAAAAATCCATATTATATTTAAAAATAGAATCATCGTTTATGATATCTTTATCTTTAAGAATTTGAATTAATTCCTTTTCAGAAATTCGCTTTTTTTCATTAATTATTTCAAGCATTTCCCTCCTAATTGGATGATTTACCGCTTTTAGATATAAATCATGCAAATATCGCACACCTTCTACAGTTTTATTAAATTCTTCAATTGTTTTAAAGTTCCGAAAATCAAATTCATTCGGCACGAATAAATAAAAAATATAAGGAAAATAAGATTTTCTCTTAAAAATTATAAATCAGGAATAATTTTAACAAAATTTTCATTGGAAAAAAAGATATTTGAATAATTATTTTATAAATAAATTCTGATTAAAATAGTTGCTGGCTCAATCTTTTCGAGTGAAGTCATAATTAAAGAGGTATATTTTTTGTATGGATGATTTACAGAACGAAAATAATAATATTCCTGAGATTTTATTGAAATATCTTGAAGATATTGTTTTTATAATCAATGAAAATTTAATATGTGAATTCGTTAATCAAAAATTTTTTAATTCTCCCCTAAATAATGATAACGATAATAATATTATAGGAAAACCAATAATTCCGATAATCTTTGTTAATAATAAAATTAAAGGGGAGGAATTTTTTAAAAAATTATTTGAAAACTCCGCCTATTCTGATTATATTAAAATTGTTTTTGATAATTTAGAACGATATTGGTTTGAAATAATCGGAAGACAATTTTATGATAAAGATGGAAAAAGTAAAGCCATTTTGTTTTTAAGAGATATAACTGCTTTGAAAGAAGCTGAAGAGAAATTCAAATTTATTACTGATAATACAAATGATTTAATATCCGTTTATAATAAAATTTAAATTTGATTTATATAAATGAAAGTCTTAAGAAATTCAGCGGTTTTGATTTAGAGGATGTAATATGTAAAAAATCTGCAGATTTTGCACATCCCGAAGATATGCCGCGTGCATTTCAATTTTTCAAAGATGTTTTTGAAAAAGGAACTGCTCTCGTAGATATTAGAATGCGAAAAAAGGATGGATCATACACATGGATGGAATGCAGTGGAAAACTCGTTAAAAATGAAAAAAATGAACCGATTATAATTTGCGTTTCGAGAGATTTTACCGAGCGTAAAAAATTAAATGATGAATTAAGACATTCAGAAGAATTATTCAGAAAAATAGTGAATAATATAACTGACGTGCTATTTGAAGCAAGTACAGAGGGAATATTAAATTATATTAGCCCTCAGATACGATTAAATTTTGGTTATAATGATGAAGAAATGCTTAATCAAAATATTTGGGATTTTATCCCTCCTGGTGATGTAATACAAATTAAGGAAAAGATATCAAAAGCTATAAAAAACAATCAAAGAGTTGTAGGGATCAGATCCTTTTTTAAGCATAAAAATGGGAATCATATTCCAATATTTCTAAACCTTTCTATAGTAAAGATTGGTAAAGAAATTAAATTATTTGGCGTATTAAGTGATATAACGGAGAGATATACCTTGGAGCAAGAAATTGTCCAATTAAAAAATATTGATCAATTAAAGGACAATTTTCTTACAATGGTCGCACACGAGTTAAAAACGCCACTGGCTTCAATCTCGGGTTATACGGAATATATATTAACGAAATATATTGATTTAGATAAAGATATCATAGAAAATTTACTTATTGTGCAAAAAAACGTTAATAGATTAAATAATTACATTAAACAAATTTTAGATGTAATGAAAATCGATGCAGATAAAATAGAATTAAATTTAGAACCTGTAAATATCAAAGATTTAATATATAATTACATTGCAGAAGAAGAATTAAAAATAAAACAAAATAATTTAGAAGTTAAGGTTGATATCCCGGATAATTTATCAATTATTGTTGATTATCAATTATTTGAACAAATAATAATGAATTTAATCTCAAATGCGATAAAATTTACGCCACCTGGCGGTTGTATATATCTTTCCGCCCTACAAAGAGAAAATGATGTTCTATTTGAAATAACAGATACAGGATGCGGATTAACCAAAGAGGAAATAAATCAAATATTTAATAAATTTGTTAAATTTAATAAAAATTGTATGACCAATCAATATCTTCGAGGCTCAGGCTTGGGTCTTTATATAACAAAAGGGTTTATAGAAAAACACGGCGGTAAGATTTGGGCCGAATCAGAAGGTCTTGGTAAAGGAGCCTCATTTAAATTTACAATCCCAATAAGATAAGTCCTATTTTGCAATTATATTTTCTCTAAATTCTTTCTTTCTCTGAAAATTTCGTTTTAACATGAGCATGTCTATAATTAACATTGCATAATATCCCGGAGAAAACCATGAGATTTCGGGATAATGTAAAATATAAAATATGATTAAGAAAATCGTGAATGCTATCGAAACACATAAATGAGCAAGCAAACGATTTCGATGTTTATAAGATAATCTGAATCCAATCCAGAAAAAGCAAAACATAAAAGACACACCCGTGAATAATAAATTCACATCGTTTAGGTAAAAACCGTTAGAATTGACAAATAATAGCGAAAAAACGGCGGTAATTTGTCCTTTATAAATACTTCCAAACGTCAGAGGCACTAATAAAAATATAAGTCCTTTTAAAATAAACAAATTTTTTAATTTTTTATCTACTTTTTTTTCCGGAGTTTTTCTTAATTCTGGATGCTTCCATCTTCTATAATATGTTATAAAACTTGCCAGAGAGATTAAAGCAAAAAATGAAATTGTAATTAACGGTGCACCAATTTGCCATCCGAAGAAAAACGATATTTGGGGTGAAAATATAATCTCTTTTATATTTTCTCCTGAGCCACCCTCAATTTTTACTTTTATTAAATATTTTAAGTTTGAGTCATAATCTAAATCGAACTTTGCCTCATATAAGGAAGTATTCACAGCATTAGTCATAGCTTTCCAGTCCGTTATTTGTTCATTACCGGACTCATCAAACGCAGCCCATTCTACTTTTTTGATTCCTTTTGGATCCCAGGCTAATGCTCTAATCTTTTTTAGATCATCATCTTTCAGATTTTTTGTTAGATAAAGATTTTGAGGCGGATAGGTAATTATTCCTTGCGGCCATTTTGCAACAAATTCAAGAGAAGTAGATAGCTGATTATTATCAATTGCAACGATCCTATATGAACCTCCATCTCTATCAAAATTAGTAGTCTCAATTGCAAGAAGATTATTAATTTTCTGAAAGGTATTGTGATGCCCATGGCCTACAAAAAGATAATCTACGCCATATTCATCATTTAACATGAAAAATGTTTTTCCATTGGAATTGGCTTCAGAAATAATCTCATAAGGAGGATGATGTCCGAAAACAAATATTTTCTCGCAATCTTGAGCATTTCTTAACTCGTTTTCATACCAATCTAATTCTTCTTTACTAAGATATCCGAATAGAGCATGGGGATATTTTGCACCGTAATTTTCAGGAGTATGAATGCCTATAAAAGCGTATTTTCCGAATGAGAATTTTCTCTTGAAAGAGTATTGCAATGTATCAAATGTTTTGCCCATCATCGAATATTTTAAAAAATAAGAATATCCAGGATGGCCATAGCAATCATGATTTCCCATGATATCCATATAAATT
>CAZVTX010000112.1:0-10235 GCA_964629395.1 uncultured archaeon | reverse complement strand
TTGAGAAATATTTTCATCTTCGCCCTTAAATATTACTTTAAAAACTTTCATAAAATCAATTAAAATAAATTTAAATTATGATAGGATTTTATATTAAATTTAAACATAAATTATATTTATTCTTGAATTACTATGTTTTCTTCAGGAAATCCGAGGTCAATTAAAAGTTTTTTTAATTTAAGATGATGTAAACCTTGAACCTCTATTTCATTACCTCTTACTGTACCACCGGAAGCACATCTTTTTTTGGCTAATGTAAGGATATCTTTTAGATTAACGTCGAAATTTCCTTGAAAAGTAACAACAGTAACATCTCTACCCCATTTTCTTTTTGCATTAGATATTATGATCTGTTGTTCATCAGCACTTAATCCATCACAAATACATAATTCTTTAGGAAAACTGCAGAGAGGACAAATCTCGTCGTCCTTAATGCTAACTAATCACAACCTTTTTGTTTAATTAATATTTAATTAATTTCTAAGGATAATAGATAATAACTTCCTTAAAAATCTTTCACATTTTATTTTTTATTTAAATATTATTTTATAAACAACAAGAAAGATTTAATTTTAAATAAAGATAAAAATTTATAACATGGAAATATCTTTATTATAACATTCAAGTTCATTGAATTTATTTAGGGATATTTATATGCAAGGTTCTTGGATTTTTAAAGTAATTATTGCGGGTGCTGGTGGAGTCGGAAAAACTGCAATGGTTATGAGATATTGTGAAGGAAAATTTATAGAAGACCATAAAATGACAATAGGGGCAAGTTTCCATACAAAACAAGAGATTTTAGATGATGGGCAGATTGTAAAAATGCAATTATGGGATTTTGCAGGTGAAAAAAGGTTTAGAGAATTACTCCCTGACTATTGTAAAGGTGCTAGCGGGGCATTTATTTGCTTTGATTTGACAGATTACGATAGTTTTAGAGAATTACAAGAATGGTTAAAAATAATCAGATCAAATGCAGGATTTATACCCATTATTCTCATGGGAATGAAATGGGATTTACCAAATCACGAAGTATCATGGGAAGTTGCTAATGATTATGCCCAAAAAGCTAGATGTAATCAATGTGTCTTTTGCTCATCTAAATTAAATATAAATATAACAGAATCATTTCAAGCTATGGCAAAATGGTTAATTTATTATGCCACACAGGAAGATCAAGGTTCCAAATAATTAATTAACTTATTTTGAGCTCTTTTTATAAAATTTTATTTAAAAACATTTAGAAAATATTTTATTTTAAAATACTATAGAACTAAGTTATAAAAAAAAGAGTGGCGCCCCCGGCATGGATCGAACATGCGACCGCCCGGTTAACAGCCGGGCGCTCTACCTAACTGAGCTACGGAGGCTTGTTTTTAAATAAATGCTCCCGCCGGGATTTGAACCCGGGTCGCGGGGGTTTACCTTTTAATTGTGGATACCACGGATTTATGAAGGCCCCGTATGCTTTCGACATAATCTCCATCACATATTGGGGATTATATGACCGGACTACACTACGGGAGCATACCATATTAATATTTTCCTATGTTTATTTATTTTAGAATCTTACTATTAATTATTTTGACCTAAGAATTTTAAAGACTTAGTTTGTGTATATATTTTTAATTAATTTTAGGTTATAAATTTTTTTATCTTAAGAAAATTAGAGAGAATGCGGGAGGTGGGATTTGAACCCACGAACTCCTCCGAGACTGGATTCTAATTCTGGCCATTTTGGTGTCCAGCGCCTTTGGCCAGACTTGGCAACTCCCGCATAAAATTATTATTATTATATTTTAGTTTATAAAAATACTTGGAAATAAATAAATTTTAAGTAGAGTAGATAAATATATAATAAAGAATTATTTAAGATTTAGTAATTAATATATAAATAAGAATTGAATTCGATAATATAAGAAAAAAAAACGGTATAATTCTATGAGCGTTAGAGAATCCCTGATAAAACATTTGACTTCAATATTGAGGTCATCAAATGCAACCATTATGGTCCTTTTATGTGATGAAAATGGGCTTTCTATAGCAAAAATTGGAAGAAAAAGTGATATTGAACTCGACGCAAATCAAATTACAAGTTTGGCAGCAGCGGCATTTTCTGCAACCGAGGAAAATTGGGAGGATTTAAATATAAAGGAACAAGTAATATCCTTTTCTTATTTTGAAAAAGTATGCTTGATAACGATAAAAATTAATGAAACTTTACTTACAATAGTCCATGATTATCATAAAGAATGGCCTTTAGATGCGGATAATATTGCGAGTGCAATGTATTATTTAAAATTAAAATTAGCGGAGTTTTTCGGCGGAGGAGATACTAATGACGTGGAGGAATTTTCAAATAAAGTTCGCAGTGCGATTTATCTTTTCGGGATGGGAACAGAAGTACCTTTTGTATCTTATACTCCTGAAAATTATGATACATCTAATGTTTTGCCTGCAATTAGTACAGTTTTAGATTCAATTCAAAATCCGATTTTTATCAGATATGCATTAGTCGTTCCTTCAGGGCTAACTTTAGATGCAAGAGATCTTGCGGGGGATAATTTACCAATATCAATTGAGGCGTTTTCTGCAAATGCAAATGTGGCTTTTCAAAAAATGAAAGAAGAATCTGAAAAGAGTACAATCGGTGATTTATTATGCTATGTAGCAATTTCTGGGCAAGATCCTGAGAATTTTTTCGGGATCATAGCAAATCCTGCGGGTAAACTAAAGTTTTCGGTAGAAGGAACCTCAAATATCGAAGATGTATCCTTTATTGGTCTATTTCCTTTAACTTACGGAGGAATTCCCGTATTAGGTGAGTCTCGGAATGTGACATATTCAATTCTTGAAATTATAGGGACAGAAGAAACAACAGAAAATTTTATTAAAGCAGTAAACGATCTCACATCAGCTAAATATGAATAAAATTTCTGTTGAAAATTTTAATCCTATTTTTATAACAAAATAACAAAATTTATGATTGAAAAACTCCCTAAACTTTATTGTCTCCATTTTAATCAGTGTGATCCGAAAAAATGTACGGCACTTAAGCTTCAAAAACTGGGATTTTTAAAAATAATTAAAGAAATTAAAGGTAAAATCAGGAAAGCGATTATTTTAAATCCATTTTCAAAATTAGAACTCTCTATATCTGATAAAACACTCATAAAGCAATTCGGACTTATTGTAGTTGATTGTTCTTGGAGGCAGATATCTATTTTAAATCAAATATCAACAATAAACCAAAGAAAATTGCCCCCATTAATTGCTGCAAATCCAGTGAATTATGGAAAATGGGAAAAATTAAGTTCTGTAGAGGCAATTGCCGCTGCGTTGTATATTACAAATTATCACAGTTATGCAAAAGAAATTTTATCTAAATTTAATTGGGGTTTAGAATTTATTAAAATAAATTTTGAAAATAGAGAAAAATAATAATTTTTCCAATATAACAAATAAAAAGTAAAAATCTAAATTTGATTTTAATAAAAAAAATCGGTTTAATCTTCTTCAGATGAACCAGTAGAACTACCTCCTTTTGATACACCAGAAGCCGCAATTACATCATCAATTTTAATTATCATCGTAGCGACTTCAGTTGCGCTCTGTATTGCTTGAGTTAATACCAAAAGTGGTTCTACTACTCCTAATTTTTCCATATTATCAGCTTTACCTGTTTCAATATTTACTCCATAGGTTAAGCCATCTTCAGATTCATGTTTAGATCTTAACTCTACAATTACATCTACAGGATTATATCCAGCATTTTCAACAAGAGTTTTTGGTATAATTTCAAGGGCATTTGCATATACTTCGATTGCAAGTTGCTCTCGACCTCCAATTGAGTTAGCGTATTGTCTCAACCTTTTTGCTAGTTCTATTTCAACAGCGCCTCCCCCCGGTAAGATATAAGGCTTTTCAATTGTAGCTTTTACAACAGATAAGGCGTCCTTAATCATTCTTTCAGCTTCTGAGACCACATGTTCAATACCTGCTCTTATTAAGATGCTTACCGTTTTAGGATCAGCACATTGAGAGACAAATACCATATTATCTTCGCCAATTTTCTTTTCTTCGACAAGTCCGGCACTTCCTAAATCTTTTTCTGATAATTCAAAAATATTGTTTACAATTTTAGCATTCGTAGCTCTGGCTAATTTTTCCATATCAGATCTTTTTACTCTTCTTATTGCAATAATACCCTCTTGAGCTAAGTAGCTCTGTGCTTTATCATCTATCCCTTTCTGACAAAATACAACGTTAGCACCAGCTTCTTTTAATTTATTTACTTTATTCTTTAGTAATTTTGCTTCCTCTTCTAAAAATTTATTTATTTGATCAGGGGTTTGCACTCTGATTTCAGCATCAAATTCGGTTTTTTCAACTTCTAATGATGAACTAATTAAGGCAATTTTTGCATCCTTTATCTTTTTAGGCATCATTGAATGGACAATCTCTTTATCTACGATCATTCCATCAATTATTTCTGTATCAAATAAACTTTTTCCTTCTTTTTTAATGATTTGAATTTGATCTAAATCAACAATTATGTTATCTCCTCGTTTCTCCTTTATTTGAGAAACTGCTTTAACGGCGATCTCAGCAAAATGCTTTTTTGCACCAGCAATCAATTTACTATTCATAGAAGTTTCTGCCACCTTTTTGAGGATCTCAGTGTCATTAATATCTACTTTTTTTGCTAATTCTTGTAAAATTTCTTTGCTTTTATTTAATGCCTTTCTATAACCTCTGAATATAATTGTTGGATGAACTGATTGTTCCATAAGTTCTTCTGCTAAACTTAATAATTCCCCAGCAATTATTACGCTTGTAGTAGTGCCATCACCTACTTTATCATCTTGAGTTTTAGCAACCTCAACAATCATTTTAGCAGCGGGATGTTCCACATCAATGGTATCTAAAATTGTAGCACCATCATTAGTAATTGTAACATCTCCTAATGAGTCAACCAGCATTTTATCCATACCCTTTGGACCTAAAGTCGTTCTTACCGCTTCAGCTACGGCTTTTGCCGCAGCAATATTATTTTTCTGTGCATCTTTGCCCCGTTTTCTTTCTGTACCCTCTTTTAATATTAATATTGGAACACCAGATAATTGAGCCATTTTACATCACAATTAATATTTTTTATTTTCTTTATATAGATCTCTAAGTCATAAAATTAAAAAAGTTTACGAAAAATGTGATATACAATTCTTTTTAAAAATATTTGTTAATAATGAAATATTAAAATAACTATGAAGTTAATGTTTTGATTAATTTTTTCCTTTTAATTTCTGCATTCTTTTCCTTTTCTAATCTTTCTTGTAGTAATTGTGATAAATGTTCTTTTTGTTCTTCAAAAATCTTAATTAATCTACAAATTTCACTTTCTGAAGGTGAACCTTTACTAACTCTCTTATCCAAGCAAGATTTGAAGTTAGAAAATAACTGCAAGAAATCATTAGGTAATTTAATTTTTTTTCCTAATTTTTTTTCAATAATACTTTCAATTTTCTCAATGATGAATAAATCTTTAGGGTATTTACTATTTAAAACGAGTTCTGCAACAATTTCATGGGCATTTCTAAAAGGAATTGAGTAATTCTGAACTAAGAATTCTGCCAAATCAAGAGCTAAAATATAGCTATTATTTATAGCTTCAAACATTTTATTTTTGTTAATTTTTATTGAAGAAAATAAATCTTTAAAAATAATTATAATTGAGAGAATTGTATTAAAGGAATCTCTTAAAGGAATTTTTAATTCTTGAAAATCTCTAAAATATCCTGTAGGGATTGCTTTAACATTATATAAAACATAATTTAAATTTCCTAATATTTTAGCAATTTTACCCCTTATTAATTCAATTGAATCTGGATTTTTTTTTTGAGGCATCACACTCGAAACGGAACAGAAATTATCATCAATTTCTATGAAATTAAATTCTTTTGTTGACCATATCATAAGATCTTCAGCAATTCTGGAAAATTGGATCGAAATTATTGAGATACATGATAATACTTCTATAATATAGTCTCGAGAACTAATTGCATCAATTGAATTTTCGACAATATCACTAAAACCAAGTAATTCAGTAGTTAAATCTCTATTTATATTGATGCTTGTTCCGCCAATTGCACAAGCTCCTAAAGGATTTTTATTAATTCTTTTGTATAATTCTTCTATTCTTTCTAAATTTCTTAAAATTTGAGCGATATAATAATTAATATAATGAGCAAAAGTTCCTAATTGTCCCCTTTGAAAATGCGTATATAATGGCATGTAATAATAAATAGTTTTTTTAGATAATTCTAACAAAATCTTAATAAATTCTAATAATTCCCTCGATAATTGATTTAAAAGTTTTTTAATTTTCAACCTAATATCAACGGAGACCTGGTCATTTCTCGATCTTCCTGTATGAATTTTTCCTCCAATTTCAATTCCAATCTTATCGATGATATATTTTTCAATTAACGGATGAATATCCTCAAAATCTTCTTCAAGAACAAATTGTTTTTCTAATACTTTTAATTTTAATTCTTCTAATGATTTTAAAATAAGTTTAATTTCGTCTCTTGTCAAAATTCCTTGTTGATATAGCATTATATTATGAACTTCTGTACCAATAATATCTTCTTCGACAATCCATAAATCATCTTTTAGAGAGCTTAAGAATTTTAACACATTTTCACTCATCGGTTTATTTAATCTTTTTCTGTAAATATCATTCTTCATAATTTCATTAAAAATAGTGTATTTTTTAACTTTTATTTTAAAATAATAGATAATAATTTATTTAAAGGTTAAACTATGATTATTTTTCAGCTATTTTTTATATTAAATGTAGGATTGTTAATAATAAATTGTTATTTATATTTTCAAAATAAAAGAGAATTTGAGATTCAATATTTAGTAAAACTATCTTTAGTTTTATTACTTTTAATATTAATATTATTTGTTTTTTGTTTACCTTTTTTTATAATAATTAATAAGAAATCCTTAGAATTGATTATAAGTAAATATATCAATAGTATTATTCTTTTTAATTTATCCGTTTTTTTTTTAATAATCTCATTTAGTCTTTTTGTATCTATTGTTTATAATTCTAAAAATCATAATTTAGAATTAAAAGCACCATCTAAAAGGAAAGCTAAAAATGGATCTATAAAAATTGGAAAAATCGTTAAAAATGGACGCATAAAATATGATTTTTTATTATCTATAAAAGATTTCGAAAAACATATGTTTATTTGTGGAGCTACAGGGACGGGGAAAAGTAATTTTGTCCAAAATTTTTTAATTAATTTTTCAAAAAAATTTGATATTCCCTTTTTTTTAGTAGAATTTAAGGGAGAATATAGATTTTTACAAAAAAAAATAAAAGATCTTTTAATTTTATTACCTGGAGAGAATTTCTCAATAAACATTTTTGATTCGAGATTTTCAAATCCGGAAATTCATGCTGAAAGAATATTTGATATCCTGAAAAGTGGTCAGTTTTTAGATGAAAATTCAGAATATTCACCGCAAATGGAAAAAGTATTAATTGAGATTTTAATTAATGTTTGTAAAGATAAAAATAGACAAAATTGGGAAGGATTTGAATATTATTGTATTGATTATTTGAGAAAAAATAAAAATAAGATTCCAAATTTAATTCAAACAATAATAAGTATTAAGAATAGAATTAGAAGATTTTCTTCAGGACCTTTATCTCTAATTTTTGAAAAAAACAATGAAATAGACTTAAATTTATTTTTCCAAAAAAAAGTGATTTTAGATCTTAGCTCAATAATAAGATTAGGAGGTGAAAAAGAAGATGCATTCTTTTTTTTAAATATGATTTTAAAATATTTATGGGATCAAAATTTAACTAAAGGTGCTTCAGATTATCATGGAATTCATCATATTACAATAATAGAAGATGCACAATATTTTGCACCACAAGATTTAAATAAAAAAAGTAAATTAACGACATATTTGGAAGATATCGCATTATTACAAAGAGGAACAGGTGAATGTTTAATAACAATTGCAACTCGTCCTAATATAAGTAAAGAAATTTTAGCCAATAATGGAATCGTAATTTCTTTTAAAAATCATTTTGAAAAAGAAATAATGTGTGAATTACTTAATTTAAGTGAAGCAAACAAAAATATTTTATCTTCTTTGGAAATGGGGCAATGTGTAATAAGAGTAAATAGTATCACGGAACCTTTCGTTCTTTGGATCCCTCATTTAAAAAGAAGTCAACCGAATATTAAAGAATTTCATAAACATAATTTAGAAATATTAAATTCCCTAAAAAAAACAAAAATGGAAAAAAAACAGAAACAAAGAAAGGAAATTGAAAATAAATCCAATAAAGAAATAAAGAACGATGTAAATGATTTATATAAGAATAGTATTTTGCAAAAAAATAATGAAATAATAAAAGAGTTTGAATCTATAATAAATGAAATTTTGATAAAAGAAGAAAAATCTAAATGATTATAAATTCTTCTTGAATTAATTTAACATATGACAATTATTATCGGAATTGTTGGAAAACCAAGTAGTGGAAAATCAACATTTCTTAATGCAGCATGTCTAACTAATGCTAAAGTAAGCGAATTACCCTTTACTACAATTGAACCAAATAAAGGAATAGGTTATGTTAGAATTGATTGTGTTTGTAAGGAATTTAATTTAAAGGATAACCCAAAGAATTCATTTTGTATAAATGGTATCCGATTTATCCCAATAAATTTATTAGATGTTGCAGGTTTGGTTCCAGACGCTCATAAAGGAAAAGGTTTAGGAAATAAATTCTTAAACGACCTTAGTAAAGCGGATGTATTATTACATATTGTAGATATTACGGGATCATTAGATAAAACCGGAAAAAGAGTAAAAGAAGGACAAAATGATCCTTATGAAGATATCCTATTTTTAGAAAAAGAGATTAACTTATGGTTTAAAGAAATTCTTGAAAGGAGAGATTGGAGTAGATTTATAAAAGCTTTTAAAAGTGATCGAAAAAAATTTATAGAAGAATTATATAATAGACTTTCGGGAATAAAAATTACAAAAAATCAGATAATTACCGCTTTAAAAAATTCAAATTTAGAATCAAAGAATCCCGCCGAATGGACAGATAATGATTTATACATATTTGCAAAGACGTTAAGAGAAATTTCAAAACCAATTTTGGTAATTGCAAATAAAATTGATAAAGAAATAGGATTACAAAAATTTAATGAATTACAAAAAAAATATAATAAAAAAATAATCCCCTGTAGTGCATTAGCAGAATATTATTTAAGAAAATTTCATGAAGAAAACATTATTGAGTATATTCCAGGTGATAATGATTTTAAGATTTTAAAGAAAGATAAATTAAAATCTATTGAATTGAGAACTTTAGAAAAGATTAAAGAAAAAATTATGAATGTATTTAACGGAACCGGGGTACAAAAAGCAATTAATTATGCTGTATTTAAGATATTAAATTTAATTTGCGTATATCCCGTTTATGATGTTAATAATTTTACCGATAAAAGTAATAATGTATTACCTGATGTTTATCTAATTAAAAAAGGAACTTATTTAAAAGAATTTATTAGAGAATATATCCATAGTGACCTTGCGAAACATTTCATTTTTGGAATAGATGCTAGAACCAAGAAAAGATTGGGCGAAAAATATGAATTACAACATAATGATATAATAAAGGTTGTATCCGCAAAATAAAAAGTTATTATTCTTGTTTGGAGGTTAAAACGATGTAAACAAGAATAAGAATTAAAACAATAATACCAAAAAGTATTAATAAAAATCGATAAACTTCTATTGGATCTAATTCTTCTTGAGGATTTAAATTAGTTTGTAATAAATATAAAAAAATTTGATTGAATAAGTTTAAAAATCTCATATAACTTATTTAAAACATCTTAAAAAAAAAACTTTATTTTTTTTAATTAAATGAAATTAAATGGACCTGACGGGAATTGAACCCGTGACCTCTTGAGTGCAAGTCAAGCGATCTTCCACTGATCTACAGGCCCAATTTTAGGATCATTAAAATATAATTAAAAATAGTTTAATAAATCTTACCTTTTTAATTGAAATTTAAATTATAAAAAGTAGGAAAGTTATAATAACTTTCCTTAAAAAATATTTTATATGGAGGTGATCCAGCCGCAGGTTCCCCTACGGCTACCTTGTTACGACTTCTCCCT
>CAZVTX010000111.1:0-10281 GCA_964629395.1 uncultured archaeon | reverse complement strand
CGATAATAAGATCAATTAACAATCTTAAATATTTTTAGATTTTGGTATTAATCAATGCCATCAATTCTTCGATAGAATAATGAATTCACGCATTTATAATAAAAAAATTCTTTATACATACCTATAAGACGTTCAATTTTTATTTTTGATAAATCTTCTATTTCAAAGAAATCATCATAACTAAAAATTAGATTAGAAATTGTATTTCTTTCTCTTTTAATTCGTTTTATCAACGCTTCCTTACATTTTTTTAAATCTATTTCTGTAAGATGTTCTATAAAATTAATAAAAAGGAAAGAATTATCATATTCCACCAGATGTGTTAATGGATTGCAAATTCTCTCAGGAAAAATTGCCTTTAAAGCGTAAAATGCAGCATTTCGGGCATTAATATTTGAATCACTTATCAAAACATTTTCGAGAAATCTATATACTGCTTCATTTTTCCAAGCAATCTTTTCCAATATTTCGATTCCCTCTTCAAATAAATCATCATCATCAGAATCTTCAATTAGAGATATGACTAATTTAGAAGCATTTTTCTTGTCAATTTCTTTATTCTCGTAGAATTTTAAAATTTCAAAAGGCGTTAAAGTCATTATTATATATTATTATATCAAATAGTTATTTAATTATTATTTAATACAATTTTGAAGTTATTTATTTTAAGGAAGTAGGATTTAAACTATGTATTCGCTTCAAGACATACTATACAATCATCTGAAAGATTTTGTAAATTCTTTCGGCTCAATTTTTAGAAGCGTACCTTATTCTCTGGATTTTTTAAAAATATTTTCTTCTTTTATTCCTATAAACTTTGAAGCGAATATTATCATAAATGATTTGGATGAAAAATATTATTTCAGAATAACATTAGAAGATTATTATATTAGGAAAGAGAATTATGATTTTTGCGGGCTTTTTTTAAGCGGAAATTCACGGACATGGTTAAATATTTTTTTAGGAAAAGAAACACTTATGGGGGCTTTTAATGCCGGTAAAATTACCATGAATAATATAAAAGAGATGTATATACTTCGTATGGCTTTCTTAAGTAATATATTATTCAATTTTGCTATGAAAAAACAGAGAATAATTAGAACGGGTAAATATTTAAAGTTTCCTTTATTTTTGAGAAGGATTGTTACCGTTATATTGATTATTATTTTAAAAATAGGAAGATATATTCCGAAATCAGGTCTGGAGAGAATTATTAAAAAATTTTCAAAATTTTTAGAGGAGGAGTAAAAATTGAGTTCATTATTCACTGAATTTAAAATATTTATGGAGAATATCTCTCAATTTGCTGAAAAGATAAAAAAAAGCGGGAAAAACTTAGATTTTAACCTAAAAGCTAATATTCTACTTTCCGATTTGAAAAGAAATAATTCATTTATAATTTATATTTCTGAAAATAAAAAAATCGTCCAAAAAGGATTTTCTACATCTATAGGCTTTACGCTTATCGGGTCAAGCTCTATTTGGCGGGATGTTATTAAAGGAACTAGATCCTTAATTGGAGCTTTTACAGAAGGCTCTATAAAAGTTCCAAATATTAGAGTAAATTGGTTTAGATTAAATAAATTCTCAAATTTAATTAAAATTTTAAAAAACGAGGTGTAAAAGATTACTTTAGCAGAGGATTTAGCGAAATTTATAAAAAATACTGATTATTCAAGCATTCCAGAAAAAGTAAGAGAATTGGCAAAGGATCAATTAATGGGTATTTTGGGTGCTATCTATGCCGGAAGCAAGACAGAAGCTTCTGAAATTTTAAAAAAGGTATCAATTAATGATTTAGATAATTTAACGGGAAAAAAAGAATTCACAATTATTCCAACCGGCGAAAAAACTAATTTTTATAACGCAATTATGGTAAATGAAGGAAATGCAATTGCGTTAGATTATGATGATTATCTATTTTTCGGGCATACAGGCGTATCAACTGTGCCTTTACCTCTTGCTTTAAGTGAATATCTTGATATTTCTGGTAAAGATTTAATTACATTAATAGTAATAGGAAATGAAGTTGGAGGTAGAGTTGGCGCTTCTATTCTTTTAGGACCTCAAAATGGACAACTCTGGTCCTACATTCATCTTGCATCTTCAGCAGCGATTACAGCGAAAGCATTGGATTTATCGGTTGATGAGATCGCTAATGCATTGGGAATTGCGATGTATTGCAGTACTAATTCTCTTTATAGAGGTTTTATGGGTCCTATGACAAAATATCTTACAACCTCTATTCCTACTAAGATTGGCGTTGAAGCGGCATTCTTAGCGAAGAATGGTTTCACAGGAGCATTAGATATATTTGAATCTCCTCTCGGATGGTGTAATTTTACTGCAGATATACCAATTCCTTCTTTCATTAATTCTTCCTTAGGAAAAGCATGGGTTACAGAGACTATTGCTTTTAAGATGGCTCCGGGATGTGCATATGTGAGCCCGATTGCTGATTGTATGATGGAAATTTTTAAACAAGCACCTAATCTTGATTATAAGCAGATTAAAGAAGTTCGAGTTTATGCTTCCATGCTCATGAGTGCAATGGACGATCTTTCGAGACCTTTTACAAACTTAGAAGAGTTAAAGCGGGTTAAGACTCATGTTGCTTTAAATTTCTATATTCCATATAATATTGCCGTAATGCTTATAGATAAAGAATTAACAGCCAGACAATTTGAAGAAAATAGATATTTGGATGAAGAAGTTCATAAATTATCTAAAAAGATAAGAACATTATCTGATATGAGCTTTACCACGGAGACTGTTTCTTTAATATCTGGCTTAGGTTCCGAGATTGCTATTGATCAATTTAAAATATATTTTAAAGAGGAACAAATGGAAAAACTTGATATGGCTTTTGGGGCAAAAGTCGTTATAGAATTAAATGACGGGACAATTTATAAAGCTCATGTTCCGAGTCCATCAGGAAGCCCCGCAAATAGAGTTCCAATCGAACCTAAACTTAGAAGAGAAGGAAATTATATCGGAATGAGTAATAGCCAAATAAATGATATTATAAATAACATCAGAAATCTTGAGAATATTTCTAATGTGAAAGACTTAATTCCGCAACTATGTTTAAAATAAATTTTTATTGTATAAAATTAATAATATAATTAATTAACAAGCGAATGAGTAAAATATAATGAATGTCCACTTGCATAATATAGGAGAATGCCAAAAATGCTCTATGGTATTTACTTCGCTTTTTACTTCTAAACTTAAGCCAAAAATCAATATTAATCTTACTGATGATCCGAAAGAATGCGATTTATTAGTAATAATGGGCTGTTTGACAAGAAAACAATTGAAACCTCTAAAAGAATTTTGGAAAAATATGCCAAAAGAACATAGGGTATTATTAATAGGAGATTGCGGAACAGAAAATCAAGGATTATTTACGTTTGATAAAGATTTAAAATTGAAAAATCAAGCAATTTTAAAAGATGATTTGACGGAAATCATGCCGATAGACTATAATATTAAAGGTTGTCCCCCTAAATTAAGTGATATAATAGAATTTTTTAATAAATTAAAATAATTAATCTATTTTTGCTCCGCAATTTGGACATACCTTAAGGCCAACTACGGAATTTCCGCATATTTTACAAAACTTAATTTTACTTTTTTTCTCGGTTTTAGGGGGTGGTTTAAGTTCTGTTATTGATTTTTTTACACTCTCTTTAACTTCGTCTATTGATGTATCTTCTGCTACTTTCCAGACTTGTTCTTTAAATCCATCATCTTGCATTACTGAGGTTCCGTTGGCTTTAATCGTTATTTCCTTTCCAAAAAATCCTCCTATTTTTACTTTTTTAAATATCTTTTCATTGGTAATTGGTCTTTCTTCCTCAATTTGTGGTGGGGGTGGGGGAGGCACGGCTGCTAATTCTGTTTTCTGTCCCTCGCTTAACTCTGAATAATTTGTTGTAATGGTTTCATTTATTTCTGAAATCGAACTTTCATTAATATTAATATCATTACTAATTTCATTTTCGGAATAACCTTCTACCTCATCTATACTATGGTAAATATAACTGCTCCCTTCTTCTATCTCTTCAATATATTCTTCTTCAAGTTCATCCTCATCGGTGCTTAATGCTTCTTCTTCATCCGGCATTTGAGATTCTTCGTATATTTCTTTAACAAGTTCTTCATCTAATTTAAGTAATGTCTGGCATTTTATACATCTAAATATGTGTTTAAATCCTATATTATTAGATATAGAATATTCAGCAGCACAGCAATTATGATAAGCTGCTCCACAATTAAAGCATTTTTTTAATTCATCGCTATAAGTTTCGCATATTGGACATAATTCTCGTTTACATATTATACATATTTGTTCATCTTCGGGTTCTAAGGAGATCAAATCTGCTGCTAATCGTTCATAAAATGTCCTATCTTTTTCTAAAATTTGTCCTTCTTCATCACCAGGTTTAATTATATTAAATTCTTGGCGATTCTTTATTAGTGAATTGATTACATCTAGAAAGTGCTTCCCATCATTACAAAAAAAGACCCCGCCTTGAGTTTCTGAAGATATAATCCTTAACTTAACCTCATCAGGGTAGAATTTTTCAGAACCAATTCTAATAATATCAATTGAAGTAGAAAAGTTTTTAGCTTTAACTATTAAATCGTAAAGAGCGGTATTATAGTCTTCTGAGCGAATACTCGGAGTATCCGTAATTACAATTACTCTATATAATTTAGCGACTTTTTGAGCTTCTCCAAATATATATGAGAGAATTTCAAATAAACCGTTCTCAAAATAACTATTTTTTTTTTCTCTTGTTTCCCAAGACTCATCAATAATTTCTATTAAAGATTGAGGATCAGTTTTATTATAAACGCTAATGGGATTACTCTCACTCTGAAATATTATAAGTCCATAAGAGCTTTCTTTCTTTAATTTCTCACGTTCATTTATAAAATTTTTAATTCCTTTTATAATAGTTTTCTTCTTTATTTGATCAGTGGTTAAATCGAGATAAAAGATAATTTCTTCTGATGTTAAGGGACTGTCCGGCATCATAAAAGTTTCATAATATAATTTATATTATAAGATATAGAAGAATTATGTAAGATTAATTATTTATTTTTATTCTATAAAAAAAATAATAAAAAAAATCTAAAAATTTGAAGATTACCTGGTTGAAATAAGATTCTTTATTTTAATTGTTCATTTTTGATAATTGTGGCAATTGACATTCCGAAGCCAACACACATCGCACTTATAGCATATTCTTTGTTGTTTTGAATTAATTGCTGCATGTTTGTTCCGATAAGCCTCGCACCGGTCATTCCTGTCGGGTGTCCTAATGCAATAGCACCTCCCCATACATTGAAGCGGGGGTCTTCCCAGTCGATTCCTAATTCTTTACAGCAAGCCCATACTACAGGACTAAATGCTTCATTAATCTCTATGAAATCCATATCATCTAAGGTCATGTTTGCTCTCTTTAGTGCCTCTGGAATTGCATAAATAGGTCCATCAAGCATAAGAATTGGATCGCTCCCGATTATCGCGAAATCCACAATTGAAGCCAATGGTTTGAACCCCAATTCATCTGCCAATTCTCGGGTCATCCATATCTGTGCAGCAGCGCCATCACTTGTGGGACAACTATTTCCGGCAGTTAAATAAGCCTGACTTTTCCTACCGATAATCGTCCGCAATTTTGCTAAAGCTTCCATACTTGTATTGCATCTCGGAGTTTCATCTCTTTCGGTAAGAACGGAAAGACTTGGATCTTGTGCTACATTATTTTTTTCATCCAATAAAGGTTTTCCGGTTTCTTCATCTAATTTTGGACACCATATGGGCTCAATTTCTTTTCCTCTCTCATCCCACGTATTACACGCTTTTTTATGAGAAAGAACTGAGATTTCATCCAATTCATGTTTAAATTCATCACGTAACTCTCCTTTAAAAGCTTTCATGGGAACGCCTTTATGTTTTGTAAAGTAGTATATCCCTAAAACATGTGCACTATTAATCTGTCCCGCTAATGTAGTATTATATTTTTTTAAACTTTCCTGGACTTCAGGATTGCTCAATATTTTCTTATTTGGAGGTATCATGACCGGTTTTTTCTGTTCCTCATCATAAACATAACTATCTGCTCCGATGGGATATTTATTCTGAATTTCAATACCTCCGCATATAACGCAATCATGAGCTCCGCATGCAATTGCCTGCCATGCCGAGAGAGCAGCTTGAGAACCACTTGCACAGTGTCTATTTATACTCATTCCTGGGACTTTCACTGGAAGATGCGATGCTAAAGCCGCATTTCTTCCAATATCTAATCCACATTCTCCAATTTGACTATTACATGAAACAATTGAATCACCAATTAAATCTCTGTCAAAATCATTTCGCTTCAATAATGTCTCATAGCAATGTATTATTAAATCATCTCCTCTAAGTCTCACAATTGTGCCTCGCTTTTTGCCGATAGGTGTCCTTACATAATCTATAAGCACGGGCTCCCTTTTAGGGTCCTTAAAATACTTTTCATATATGGAAACTGGTTCCACCATATTTAAAACCAACCTTTTCTCAATTTTTATTGCTTTATTTTAGAATATATATAATTAGAATTGAAAATATTTAATTTTAAAAAAAATATTCGTAAAATATTATATAAATTTCAAATAATTATTCATAACATCAATTATTAATCCAAATAATAAGAATTAAAATAATTGAATATATAATTCTAATAATCTTGAGCGTAATTAAAAAAATTGAAGAATGGGATTTCAAAGTTTTTCTTACTTTTTATAACAGCGATTTTTGTAAAAAAAAAATTATAAAGGATATCGCTAAAGTTTATAGTTTTTTTGGCGGATATTATTTTTGGGGAGGAGTTTGGCTTTTTTTAGGGCTTCTTGCCTATTTCACCAATAAAGATTATTATTTATTTTATTTTTTTACCGGTGCTTTTGATCAGGCATTTATAATTTACGTCGTTATACGTTATGGAATCGTAAAGCGAAATAGACCTTATGTTACTTTAAAAGAACATGGCGTAGAACAACATGACCAACTTATAAAAGAGAGTAAATCCTTTCCCTCTGGACATGTGACTTTCTTTCTTTATTTTGGATTTATATTCTCATTTTACTTTCAAAATTGGTTAATCTTATTAATATTCTTTATTCTCGATATTATTATGGCTATAACTCGTATGATTTTAGGAGTTCATTTTCCTACAGATGTTATTTTCGGCTTTATTTTTGGAGCGTTATTTGCATGGCTCTATTTAGGCTTAACTTATTCTTATTGGGTCGTTTTTTATTATTGGATAGGAGATATTTGGAAATTGATTAAGAATACATTTGTCTAAAAAAATAAATAATTAAAGGAAGAAAAAAAATTATCATTAACTATATAAAAATGAGCTCTGAGGTATATAAATATCTTTAATCACTAAATCAGTTAGCTGAATTGTGAAACCGCCAATCTGTAAATCCATAACTCCTTGTTTTATCGTGATTCTTAATCTATCATGTACTAAGCATTCATCATGTAGTCTTAATGCAAGTGTAAGATTTGATAATGTTGTTGTAGTGGTATCTTGTGTAGATCCACTTGCAGGCAAAGTTAAGGGATTTGTATTCCATTTACTAAAATCAACATCATCGATATAAATATTATATGCTGGACCTGCAGACAATGTAAATAGGTTATATCCATCTGTATCATTGAAATACATCTTTCCTTGAAAATTAGTAATATTTATTTTGAAATCCATAGGATTATGAACCGTAAACTGGGTATTAATTTGAATTTGTGCTGCTGTAGGCACTCCAAGCAACCATGTATATGTTATTATAATGTTAATATCCACATCATTAACATCGACTAATTTTACGGTTGTACTATGAAATTCAAATAGAATTGTTGTATTCACGGTATAATTATTGCCTCCTTTTTCAAAGCTTAATGTAATATTTACTTTTAATGTGAAATTGGTTGTTTTCCCCTCAATATAATTGGATAAGATTTCTTCAATCGCAGTTTTATTACCGCCGAATGTTGCATTAATTAACATGTAATTAGTTCCTAATATTAGCGTATAATTTTCCAGGGTTGCATTTCCCACATAATATTGCTTACCATTCTTGTTATAGTAAATATCAATCCATATTTTCGATATATTTGCGGTTAATTGACTTGGATTGTCAATAGTAGCGTTAATTTTAAGCAAAAGCATATTTTTAGTGGCATTAATTATATTAATATCGTTTATTATCGGATTTAATCCGTTCATACCGTTAATGGAGATATTTCTCTGAAAAATTCGCACAAGATCTCCGTTTTTATCCAGTTTCATATATACATCTAACGTAAAATTCAGAGTCTTATTCTGAACAAAATCATCGAGGAGTCCATTAATTGAAACGTTAAGTTTAGTTAGGAAATCTATAATATTTTCACCGGGTTTTATATTTACATTAGTTTTCGATGCATTTCCGATGACCTTGCCCTTATAAGTTATATTAACTAAAATTAGTGTAAAGTTTGCATAAAGGTTTGTTGGATTATTAAATTTAGTTTTAGTAATGCTATTTAGGATATCTCCCGTTACATTTTTTAGCTGAAAAACATCAATAGAAGGTGCTAAGCCCTCAAATGCGGCAATAGAAACATTTTTAGTGAATGCTTTTTTCAATTCATTCCCTGGATTTACCCGCATATAACAATCTAATGTGAAATTAACATATTTCTGAAATAGGAAATCATTTGTAAGCCCATTTTGAGTTCCGTTTAAATATGTTTTTAATGTAATATAATTCATTCCAGTTGTTAAATTCAGATCTTTTACAGAAGCATTTCCGATAACTTCATTTTTATATGTTATATTTACAAGTAAAAGTGAGAAATTCACCTGGAGATCTGTAGGATTATTTAATTTAGTATCAATTTTAAATTCCAGACCTTTTCCTGATGCATTTACAAGATTAAATGCCTCAAAGATGGGTGTAAATCCGCCAAATGCTTTAATAGAAATAGGTTTTGATAAGATTTTTATTAAGGAACCTCCTGCTTTCATTTGGATATAGATTTCCGTTAAAAATTGCAAGCTTTCATTAGAAAGAAAATCATCAATTAAATTATTCTTAGAACCGTTTAGATTTGCAAGTAGGTTAAAATTATTAATCCCTTTATTTACATTTATTTCATTAGTATTTATTGCTTCGCCAACCTTTTCGTTGTTATAAAATATATCCACTCTTAAAGTTGATAATACTGTTGTTATATCACTCGGATTTGAGAAGGAGCAAGGAATCTCAAAATCTAATATATCATCGGTCATGTTTTTTAATGTAAATTGTCCAACAATAGGATTTAAGCCTCCTAATGCATTTATCGACACTTCTTTTGAAATTGATTGTTGAGGTATGCTCTCTAAGGCTCCGGTAAATTGAATATTTGCCTTAATACCTATTGATATTGAATTTTTTGTTATGAAATCTTCAATTAATTTGTTATAAGTTGCTGTATCAGAAATAGAAATCGTAATTTCACTTTTATAGGTTGTATCTGAAGTTGTAAATTCATCTTTTGAAAGTGAAGCATCGCCTAACTTTTTATCATTATAAGTTATAGATACATCGGTAATTTTATAGGATATTTCCGTATCTATAGCAGTTTTAACTTCAAATTCTGCATCTACCGTCATCTCATTGGAGGATAAAGCTTTCAATGTAATACTTTTTATAGAAACCTCTGTTTTTTCTAACTGAGATTGAATATATGTATTTATCCCAAAATATACAGAGGGTACCGATATTCCTACTATAATTGCTATTACAATTAAAGCTATTTTTTTCTCCATAAAGAATTAAATAAAAAGTATTAATAAAAATATTTTTCCCAATTAAGTATAATTTCGATATATAATATCTCAAGAATTTATACTAATAAATTTCCGATAAATCGTTTATTTTTGACAATATAAGAAAAATAAACAATTCCCGTAATAAATGACCAAATTATAAAGAGATATAACGTTAATATTCCGATTATGAATACAAGAAATCCTCCTATTATTAAACACAGAAAGATTTGAATTTTAATAAGAGTGTCAACGAAACCTATTTGCTCAATTTTTAATAGAGTCTTTTTTTGATTTTTTTTAATTCTTATAATTATGATTATAAAAATACTTAACCATGTTAATAAAATTATAATGTAGCTATATAATGGTGCATTTGGAAGCTTATTTCCAAAAAAAGCACCCATAAATAATAAAA
>CAZVTX010000110.1:0-10314 GCA_964629395.1 uncultured archaeon | reverse complement strand
ATAATAAATGCGTTAAATGATATTCAAAAGCAAATAGGGAAACCATTTGAGCAATTTGCGAGGAACGTTGTAATCCGTATATTAAAAGGGGAGGGGTTTGAAGGCGTGAGATTAAAGCCGGCTAAATTTGAGGATAAGGACTATACCGTATTTGAAGACACCTCTGATGTTCAGATTGACGGTTATTCGGAGGAGCCAGCCGTGATTGTGGAGATTACCTCAATTTTGCGCAAGATGAAAAAAGTTGATGATTTTCTTCGGAAAAAGGAATTTATTGAGAAATTAAAGAATAAAAAGTTTCGGGGCTTTTTTGTTGCGGCGTCCTGCGAGATGGACCAAGAGGAGGTTGCGGAAGTTATAGTAAAGCTTCGCGAGCATAATTGTGAATTGATAAATCTCTGAATGCTTAAGTAATTTCCGGGGCATTTATTTTTTTTTTGAAATTAGACAGAAAGCAGAATTTAAATATATTTTATAATTTGAAAGATAATCAGCATATAATTTTTATGTATAATTGATTAAAATTATAATCGGCAATAAAATGGTTATAATTAAGATTGCGCCGATAATTGTTATTATTAGTTTAATTAATTCTTTTTTATTGTCGGGGTGTTTTAATTTATTATAGAATTTTAATTTAGCTTCAAATTTTTCATTTTCATTTTTACGTGTATTATTATGGTTATTATTTGGAGCAGACAAGATTTTAGCATAAATTTCTTTATTTTGGATGCTTTTATTTAGTAATTCAATAAATTTATTTTTATTATTACGGGGTATGGATAATTTTTTCAATATATTTTCGATTTCGGAGGTTTTTTCGATAATTTTCCTTTTTTTATAATTTTTTAGAATTTTGGCGAGTCCTATATGGTCTACGAGGTATAATTCTTTTTGATGGTGTATGGTATTTCTTTTTTTTATGAAATCGAAAACGCTTACAATAATCAAATCGTTAAAATTTTGAGTATCGTTTTGAATTTTTTTTTCGTTGAAATTTTTATGAAAGCGGCATATTTTTTTAATGGGGACGATATGGTTATTTTGCATGACCCATTTTACATAGAATTGATGTAGGTTTGACACTTCGCACTTATGCAGGATTTCGAGCGTTATTGGGTCGATATTTTTGTCATTTTTAATGCTCATATTTTTCATCTACGAGTTTTTTATAGAATTTTTAAGGAATAATTAAGCGATTCGTAAATAATATTAATTTTTATTGTAATTAATATTTTGATTTAAGAGATATTTAAAAATTCTTGATAAAAAATATGTCAAATTTTAGAGAATTACCTAATATTTTAATAGGGACATCGGGTTGGAGTTATGATGATTGGAAAGGAGTTTTTTATCCAAAAAATTTGAGTTCTAAAGAATTTTTATATTATTATTCGGAAATTTTTTATACTAATGAGATTAATACTACTTTTTATCAGATTCCATCAACCCGTCTTGTTGAGGGATGGGTGAGGTCAACTCCCAGAAATTTTGTTTTTACGGCTAAGATTCCGAAGGTTATTACTCATGATAATAAGTTAGATGTTGATGGGAGCTATTCTTATTTATTGAAATATTTAGATGTTATGAATCCTTTGATTGAATCGGGTAAATTTTTGGCATTTTTAATCCAATTACCTCCTTCATTCAAGAAGGCAGATCATTTTGATATTCTTAAAAATTTTATAGATTCCTGGCCAGAAGATTATAAGAGGAGGGGTTATTATTTGGTTATAGAATTTAGGCATAATTCCTGGATGGATGATGCGGTTTTTGATTATTTAAAGGGTAAGGGATTGGTTTATTGTTCGGTGATAGAGCCCAAATTACCGCCTCGTATGGATATTACCAATAATGAATTTTTTTATATAAGATTTCACGGATTTGGTAAAAAGATTTGGTTTGATTATTTATTTTCGGAGGCAGAAATTAGGGATTGGGCGGAAAAATTGAGAGCAGTAATTAATAAAGTTAAAATGGCGGGAATTTATTTTAATAATCATTTTTCGGGATATGCCGTTAAGAATGCGTTAATGATGATGAGGGAGTTAAGATTAAAGCCTAAAAAGGATCCGGGTGAAATAAATATTATAAATATAAAGAAAAAATCCGGAACTGTGTCAAGAGGTCAAATGAGTCTTGATCAATTTTTTTAGGGGGTGAATATATTCTTGAAAATAAGGATTGGAATTTTAGGAGCAGGATCTTTAGGGACATTAATAGGCGGTTATTTAGCAATGATAAATTCTGATAAATATGATATAGAAATATCATTATTTTGTCGTGAGGCTCATTCTATAGCGATACGTCGGAATGGTCTAATTTTGGAAAATGAAGAGGGTCGGTTTAAGATTGATAACATTCAATCTTATAGTTCGGGTGATTCTGTTAATATTATTTCTTTTGATTATCTTTTTCTAACGACGAAAGCCTATGACATTTCAGACGCGCTTATAGAATATAAAGAGTTAGCTGATAAATGTCGCTGGTTAGTAATTTTTCAGAACGGAATTGGGAACGAGGAGCTTGTGCAAGAATATTGCCCTGCTCATAAGATAATTAGGGGTGTTACCACGAATGGTGCCTTATTAAAGGAGCCGGGTTATATAATTCATACCGGTAAAGGATTTACACGTATAGGCTTTCCTTTTATCAAATTAAATGATTCTGATAGTGAATTTGATATGCAAAAAGAAGAAGCGAGAGAAGCCCTTGAAATACTTAATGATCTTCTTAATTTGGCGGGGTTTAATTGCAGTATTTCTGATGATATTATCCGTGATTGTTGGGAGAAAATATTTGTTAATGTAGGTATAAATTCTTTTGGAGCATTAACAAGGCTGAAAAATGGGGATTTACTTAAAATTGAGATGATAAAAAATTTGATGGCAGAAGCGGTAAAGGAGGGTCTTAAAGTTGCTGCAGGTTTAGGGATTAATTTACCCGATAAAGATTTTATAGCGCTTACCTATGATGTGGCGACTAAAGCAGCGGAGAATAAAAATTCGATGCTTCAGGATATTTTAAAACGGAAGCGAACGGAAATAGATTTTATAAACGGCAAAATAGTTCATTATGCCAAAAAATTAGGTATTAGGGTACCTATAAATGAATTGCTTACAGCTTTGGTAAAGGGTTTGGAGAGTTCTTTCGATTATGATTAAATATGTTATCAGGAACGGTTAAATAGGGGAGTCTTCTACTTTCACGACCATAAAATAGGCGTTTTCGCCGTCTTTATAATATCTTTTTTTAATACCTTGAGTTTTATAATTAAATTTTTTATAAAGATTGATTGCATTAATATTTGAGACTCTTACTTCCAGCACATATTCTTGAATTCCATATTTTTTGATTGCCGGCATGCTTAATCTTAGTAAAGCGGATGCTATTCCTTTCCTTCTATATTCTTCGGATACTGCGATTGATACAAGATGTCCTTTATTAATTAACTTGAAGCTATGCTTAGATGGTGTTTTTTCGATTCTCCACATGATATAGCCGATAATTTTTTCAAGATTATTCTTAGGGCATGCGACCAGAAAACCTTCGGGAAAATTATCCAGAATACTTTTATAGAAGAAATAGGGATAATCTTCTGGCAGTTCTCTCTCATTCACTTCGATAACACCGTCTAAATCACTTTCTCTGCATCGCCTTATAACAAATCCTTTTTCCGGTTGTTCAAAAACAATGGTATCTTTAATATTATTATTGTCGGTTGCAGTTCCCATTTTCCTAATAAAAGGTATTTTCTTATAAACTTTAAAATATTTGATATTATAATAATTTTTGAATAAGATAAGCTTTTATTTGATTAGTTTTCTACAATTTTTAAAAAGTCTTTTTTTTGCTTTTTGATATATTTTATTATTAGATCAAGTGTTTTTTTAATATTTTTTTTATTATCGAATTGATTTACGATATTTCTTAATTCTTCTTTAGTGTAATTTTTGAATTCTCTTGCGATTTCAATCATTTTAGGTAGTGCTCTAATAATATTATCGACAATTGTTATATCCGCCCATATTGATGTTCTACTTATTGGGTTTAAATCCACGGCAATAACTTTTTTATTTAATCTTTTCAGGGCTTCGGTTCTATCTCCATCTTCGAGCGGTACAAATACGACATCTGCTTTAAAAATACCGTTAGGATCTACTTTTCTTCTGTTGCTTGATAATTCCGGAATTTCAACCATCTTATTCTCGTCTAATCCCAGTATATTTTTTGCTCCTGCTTTTTCCAATTCTTTTTTTATTGCTTCAATTCTTCCTTTTTTTCTATAAAAAAGGTTAATCTCTAAGGGAGCGTCTATAATTTCGGATAGGGCTACTAATTTATCGGGAACTAATGCTGCAACGTTTCCGTTTACGCTAATTATTGGATGCTTTGCTATGAGCATTAGTGCAACAGCCGCTTTAATAGCATTTTCAGCCGTTTTATTTGTTCTTTCGCCCAATATATAATCGAAGCATTCTCCGCGGCCATGGGCGATTAATCCTGCCTCAGCAACAACTAATTTTTTCATACCTTCAATAATTTTATGTCGATAAGTAAGGCTTTCGTATCTCGGATGGTCTTTTGGGATTTTATGGGAATTTTTTTCTTTTTCGTTCATTTTTAATAAAGAATTTTCTATAATAGAATTTTTTATTTTTTGAAAATAAGCAAAAAGTATTAATCTTTTGTATATTTTATTTTTTTCGTGGATTGTTATGAGTCAAGAAGAGCTAAAGAAAAGCAGCGATTTAAAAATTTACAAAACCAAGAAATTAATAGAGCATCTTAAGAGTAAAAAGGGATTTCATACCGAACTAATTTCGTTATACATCCCTCCCGAAAGAAAAATTTCTGATGTTACAAATTATTTAAAGAACGAAATTAGTGAAAGTCAGAATATTAAATCCAAATTAACAAGGAAAAACGTTTTGGACAGTATTTCGAGTTTATTGGGGCAATTGAGAAATATTCGGGAGTTACCGGAAAATGGTTTAGTGATGTTTTCTGGTGCAATACCTCAGAATAATACTCCAGGAACGGAGAGAAATGAATTATATATGTTAGAGCCGCCTGATAAGGTAAAGACATTTAAATATCATTGTGCGAGTGAATTTCTTCTTGAACCATTGGAAGAGATGTTAACTCCTAAAAGAACATATGGATTAATAGTAGTAGGTCGAAAAGAGGCTGCGGTTGGATATGTTAGGGGGAATCGTTTAGTTGTTGTTAAGGAATTTACTTCAGGGATTCACGGAAAGCATAGAGCAGGGGGGCAATCCCAGAGACGATACGAGAGAATTATTGAAGAAACGGAAAAAAGATTTTACCGGGATATATCTCAAAAAATTAGTGAGATTTTTCTCAATATGGACGAGTTAGCCGGAATTTTTATCGGCGGACCCGGACCTTCTAAGGAAAAGTTCGTTAGTGATGAAAGTCTTGATTATCGTTTGAGAGATAAGATTCTTGACGTTGTAGATTTGGGCTATAGCGGGCGTGAAGGAATAAGAGAGCTATTAAACAAAGTAAAAGATAAAATAGCAAATATTAAGTATATTAGAGAAAAAACAATTATGCAGAAATTTTTAAAGGAGTTATCTAATGAAACAGGAATGGTTGCTTACGGTTTAGAAGAGGTAAGGAAAGCGCTTAATATGGGTGCAGTAGAGACACTTATTTTATCGGAAAAGCTTAATTCTTACGATGTATCACTTCGGTGTTCCAATTGCGGATATTCTGAGAATGTTGTTGTACCTGAGAGCAAATTAGAAAAATTGGAAGCGGATTCCCAAGATAAAATATGTCCAAAATGTAGTTCAAATACATTTGGTATAATTGAAAAAAAATCTTTAATTGAGGAATTAGGTGAGATAGCAGAATCAATGGGTACCGAAGTGGATATTATTTCAACCGAAACCGAAGAAGGGGAAATGTTATACAGTACCTTTGGAGGGATTGTTGCGCTTTTAAGATTTAAACTTAGTTATTAAAGAAGTTTAGTTTATAAATATTATTTTAAAAAAAGTATAAAGGAATTGAATTAGGATGGCTTTGAAAGATCTTTTATTAAGTTTAAACATGATTATGTTTGGTGGAAAGGGCGGAGTAGGAAAAACGAGTTGCGCGGCAGCAGCAGCAATTTGGGCGGCTGAACATGGAAGAAGAACATTAATTATAAGTACGGATCCTGCACATTCTTTAGGTGATTCTTTAGGTCAAGATTTACCTCCAGGTCTTCCAACTCCGGTAAACGGAATTGATAATTTATATGCCTTAGAGATTGATCCAAAAGCAAGTATCGAAGAATATAAACGTATAGCCAATATAAATCCTATGGATGAGATGGGTTTAGGGGGCGCTAATACAATGATGGGAAATATTCCTATGATGGGGGATATGGAAGATCTAAGCGATATGAACCCTCCCGGAATAGATGAGGCATTTGCGTTTGCAAAAGTTCTTGAATTTATTGAAACTGAGCACGGATATGATTTAATTGTATTTGATACGGCACCAACCGGGCATACGCTTAGATTTTTAGGATTACCCGAGACTCTTTCCGGTTGGATCGGTAAATTATTACGATTAAGACTTAAATTAAGTAAATTTTTAGGAGCTTTTAAGAAATTATTTGGCAAGGAAGATAAAACAAAAATAAATCCGTTAGAACAATTAGAAAAATTAAATGAATCGATCTCAAGAGCGCGGGAGGATTTATCGGATCCTCTTAAGAATTCTTTTGTGATTGTTATGAATCCTGAAGAAATGGCAATCGCCGAGACGGGTAGGTTATTGAATGAGCTTCTTAAGTATAATATTCCCGTATCCGAGATTGTAATAAATAAAATTTATCAGGATTCGGATGAGTTATGCGATTTTTGCAGGGCAAGAAGAGAAATGCAGCAAAAAAATCTCGAAAAAATAAGGTCGATATTTCGTAATCGTCTCTATAAAAACTTAATAGAGGTCCCGTTATTTAAGTGGGAAGTTAGAGAATACGACAAATTAAAAGAATTGGGAAAATATTTAATAGAATCATCTTAATAAGAATTTATTTTAAAGTTTTTAAAAATCGGCAAAAACTGCAAATTTTACTTCTAAAACTCGGATACCCGCATATTTCGCATATATTAAATTCTTTCTTTTTCGTTTGGTTTTTGTATAATATTTCAGATAATTCTAGAAAACCGTTTAAAAGATTGAACTCAATTTCAGGGCTGGTATTTTTGCAATTTTGAATAAATTCCAATACTCTTTTTCTTATAATTGGATCTTCTTCCCGATACGGGCAATGAGAGGCATAATAGTTTAATTTTTTTAGGTTCACATATAAAAATATTTCTTCCTCCGGAATTCTCATTAGCGGAGTGATTTTTTTAACAAAGTATTTGTTTAATTCATCTCTTTTTCTAAAAATATACTGGTTGCCTATTAACTCTATGCGTTTGAATAGAATATTCATCAAAAAGGTTTCGGCAATATCCGTTAGATTGTGCCCTATTGCCAAAACATCTGCATTTAATTCTTTTGCACCTTCATTTAAAAGTCTTCTTCTCAATAGTGCACAATAATTACATGCATATAAAGCATCAGAAGTTTTTTTTTTCATATTTACAATTTCATCTAAAGTATAGCCTGTTCTTTCCTTAAAAGAGATAATTTTATGCTCAATATTATTTTCTCTACAAAATTTTTTAGCAATTTCAAGGCTTTTATTCCGGTAATCTTTTATCCCCTCATCTATTGAAAGTGCCACGAGCGGTTCTGAAATATGTTTATTTTTTTGAATTTTTATAAGGTTATATAAAAGGGTAATAGAATCTTTTCCTCCCGATAATGCTACAACAATTTTATCTTCTCTATTAAGCATTTTATATTTTGAAATTGTTTTGTATATTATTTTTTCTATATTTTTTTTAAAACATTTAGGACATAATTTTTCTCCCGAATATCTCCTATGTATAACTATATTATTTTCACAGTAGCTACATTTTCCGGTGCTAAAAAATAATTTATAATCGGAAATTTTTATCACAAATTTTTTTTAATTATAATAATAAAAATTAAAAAATTAGAAGTATCCTAATACGATAAAAGACAGAATAAAATTAATTAATATAATAAATAATGCAACCATTCTAATCGAATTTAATGCCGCTTTTTTTAAGGGGCGTTTAGTATCATACCAATATTCATATTCTACGATTAAATGTGTCTCTTTTTCAATTTTAGCGGTTTCCGGTAAATTAATTAATAGAGTAGAATTGAATCCATCACCGATTTTATCAATTAACGAATAAAATTGTTCATTTATAATGATTTCACTTTTCTCATTAGTTTTGACATTATGGCTCATATTTAATTTTACAGAGATAATTCTTTCTATCCGATATTCAGATAAATCATATTCCTTTTTATCTTTTTCAAATAAGAGGATCTCTTTTTTTTTGCGCTTTTCTGAATATTGTTCCCCGACTATCGAATTAATTACTTCTTTAACCATCCGATCTCCATCAAAAATAGGTAATGGAAGCATATTAAATAAAGTAATACTAATTGAAATAATCCATAACCAATATAGTTCAATTAAAATGAATGATGGAAGGTTCCCCGTAAAAAATTTTCCAACATCGTTTTTAGGTAACCAATAAGATCTACTTAAAATTCCTATAAGAACACCATTGATTTCTACATCTATTAAATATTCTTTACCATCTTCGGATTTTAAAATTAGATTTTTTAAGTTGAAATTAGTTAATATTTTTTCCAGGGTATTTCCGTTTTTTTGATCTATTTTGGTTCCATTTATTTCGGTTATGATCAAATTCTCTTTTAAATTTTTATCATAATTATTTCCGCCTTCTTCTTTAGAATAAATATGGGTTATTTTTATTTCAGAATTAGAGATATATTCATAAGAAAAGCCAATATTATAACTTGGACCAAGAATTATTTCTTTTTCGGTATATTTATCTTTATCCGGGAGATATACTTTTAATATTAAATTATCGCCAACAGAGAATTCATAACCTTCAGTTTTATTATTTAAAATAGCGCTTAAAGTTATTCCTTTACTTCCGTCTATATTTATAAAGTCTTGATTTGTTCCATTTTTTTTAAGTGCAACAATAACATCATTTTTATCCAAATTACCGTAATTAAATCCCCCTTCTTCTTTTTTAAGTACCGTATCAACCTGTACCACTTGAGCACCATACACGGGGGAAATTAATAATGGAAATAAAATAATGATTAAAAGAGTAATAAAAGCCATAATTCCGTTTATATATGTTCCTGCTGCTGCAATTCTTAAACGTGTATTTCTGCTGTATTTAGAAGAATACAGTTCTTTTTCATCAACTTCAACGAAGGCTCCGAAAGCGATTATATAAAACAAGCCTGCACCGAGAATACCCGTTGATTTAACATCAACACCATCTACACTTGCAGAAATACCATGTGCTAACTCATGAGTAGTAATTACAAATAAGATTGGGATAATTAAATATGCAAAAAGTGGGAGATCTACGGTAACTCCCGGAATTAATGGCTGAACGGTATATTCAACTTTTGGTTGGGTAATTAGATTAATCATATTAATAAAAAACACGTAAAAAGCCATAATCATAAATCCAAATGACACGAATATTCCGATAGTCCAGAAAATTTTCCAAAATCTTGGAATTTTATTGGCAATTTTTCTTATAAAATTATTCAGTTTTTTAGTTTTTAAAAGTGCAATAAGCGGAAAAAATACGTAGATTGATTCTTTTTTATTTTTTAGGATGAAAACTAAGGCGATAACAATCAGCCAAAATATCAATGAAATTATGAAAAACGGATTTAAAATAATACTCAATAAAAATTCAATAATTTGCATTTAATTAATTTTCATTTTACTTCTTTAGTAACTTAATTAAATCTAAGATTAAAGATTAAGCATTTTCACGATTTAATGAGAATGACTTATAAGAAAAAGATAAATAGAAATTATTAAATTACGAGATAATTTTATTCTTTTTTAAAACCCAACTATCTATTAGAAATTCTTGAACAATATTTTTTCCTGAAATATAATCGGAGTGAATGGTTGATTTAGGAATCCAAATCTCTCCTATTGAATTAAAATTTATAAGAAGTGCTTTAGGTGTTTCTCCTTTTATCAAACCTTCGACACGGATGATATTTTTAGATTTTTCAACATTAGATTTATATATAGAATCATTTTTTATATTTTGATAATTATCATAAAATTCTGATTAAATGTTAAATTTTTAGTATATTTAAATAACTACTTCATTCTCTAAAAAC
>CAZVTX010000109.1:0-10359 GCA_964629395.1 uncultured archaeon | reverse complement strand
AAAGTATTAATATTGTAAAACCAAAGATTATAATTATATTTCTTGTAAATCAAAAAGAAATTTCTTGAAAAAAATGAATGATTATGATTTAGAACTCCCATTTAAATTAGGAATGAATGTTGAGACAATTGCATTTATTCTGAATATCGGAATCCCGGTTATTTATTTTGCAAATTTCTTTTTTCTGCTGTCAAAATTAAAAGGAATGGACAAAGATGCACCGTTTTATACCTTTATTAAAAGCCTTGTATTCTTTTTCTTCTTTTATGGTTTAGGTGCGATATTTTTTGTTTGGTATGATTTCTATTATATGGATTTCAAAAGCCCTAATCCAATATTTGTATGGTACGGCACAGAAAAAGCACCACCTATGGAGGTAATTCAACTGTGGAAAATCGGTATTCTTCTAACAACAGTCGGACTTCTCTTTATGGTTAATCAGCTCAGAAAAAGGATTTTTCAAAAAAAATTCTATAAAACATTACCCATTATTTGGGAAGCAATCGGAATCCCTCTGTTAATCCTTCTTGGATATGTGTATATCCCTATAATAGGTGATTGCCCGTATTTTTATGCCGAAATTCTATTCTTATTCATTTTTACATGGAGTATTTCCCTCCCGCTAACTTATAGCTATATCTGGAAAAATGCCGCCGGAAAAATGAAAAGATATGCCTTCATACTTTTTATATGCTTTATTATTTACGGAATCGCGTGGGGTTTCAGAACGCGTTTAGCGGTATGGCTAAGTATTGCAATGTTTTCCGTAGCAGCACCTCCCTTTAATGTAATTGCTGATTATCATGTAATTTGGATAATTAGAGCTAGCGGAATGGTCGTTAACCTCGCTCTTGTCTTATATGCTTATAGAAAACTTTTAAAGGAGTTTTAGAGAATTTATTTATTATTTTTTCAATACTTTATTTTATACCTATTTAGATTAAGATTAGATTGAATAATTCAAGAGAAAATATTATAACAATATAATTAGAAAATTATTTAATAAATAAAGATTGAAATAAGAGATAATTGAGAAAAACTTTTATATATAAATCTCGTTAATGTTTTTTTAACTTTAAAAATAATTAAATCATAAGGTATAGATTATGGCAATTAATTACGGCTTTTATTGGCTTATTTTAGAATGGATTATATTCGCTCTAATGATTGGGCCGCTTCCGATTTTTTTCTTTTCAAAATATAAAAGTGATAAAAAAGCAGGAATCGAGAGCAGTGCTTCTTTTAATTTATCTTATGTGCTCTTTTTTCTTACTACGGCAATAAATCAATTGATTTATATCATAGATGCCGAAAATTTATATTCTTCAACTTTAGGAGTAGATCCAATATTAAATGCGGGTATTAAAAATACAATACTTATCGAATTCACTCTAAAATCTCAAATAACGATAATGCTTTGCTTATTTTTCATTTCTTTTGCATTTATTATGAATCCAATTGAAACTTTTTTAAGAAAATCTGAAAAAAAGCCGATTACAATATTACTTCTCGTAGGAGCTGTTGTTTCGGGAGCAATTTGGACTATTTTTTGTTTACTTTTAATTCCTCAGCCCCTTGAAATGATTTTATTACAAATTATAATTGCATTAATTCTTTTAACTGCAGTTTTTGCCTTACTGATAAGCGTTATTGCATTTTTCTATTTTTATTTAAAGGTTGCAATATCTTCAACGGGCTCTGTTCGCAAAAAAGCTTTAACGGTATCCTTCGGAATATTTTTTATGTATTTTGCTCTGATTGGCGGAAATCTTACCCGACCTGATGTAAGAGGTAATCCATTGGAATTAATCGGTCCAATAGCATTGCTCATAGGATTGTTGGTATTATTATATGGCTTTAAAATAGAAAGTGCATAAATATAATTATATATATAGCCAAAATGTCGTGAGACTTACATGATGTATCTGAAAAAACATCTCAATTGCAAATAATATCGTGAAACACAATAAAAAACATTTATTATTTATGTATTTCCAAACTTTTTTCAAACGCCATAATTCTTGATTTCCCTTTTTATAGATTTTTGATAAAATAAATTCAAGAATAATTGCACTCATCATTCCCGGTAAGGGAGATAAGAGAAAATTATAGCTGTACAATGCATATTGCCAAATTATAAGTGTTATAATAATATTAATCGAAAATGCAATTAAGAAATTAATTGTAGGATTAATAAAACCTTTCAATAGCAGAACAATTATAAGAAATAAAAGTAGTCCAATTCCGAAAATCTGGTTTGAATAAACAATTAAGTAATCGTCATTGAATTTAAGCGAGAATAAATATTCCATCTCAAATCTTATGACATATAAAAATAACAGAGAAAAATATAATGAAAGCCAATAAAAGCCGTCCTTTATAGGTACTTCTTCATCTTTTCGCCCTCCTAACCACCTTAATTTTTCAAGGTCTCTAAAAAGCAATAGAAAAAATCCTACTATGAATAGCATGTAAATAGAGGCTTCTCTGATATTATTCACCTCCTCCTGCCTTTATTGTATCTGAATCAATAACAATTCCGCTATGATCGATCGTTTTTAGAGTTAGCTCATTATTGTCAATTTCTATGAGAGTATATTCAAAAGTGATGGCACTTGCTTCTACATTTTGCGTAGTTTCGAGCCAAATATCTGTCTCTGCACCTCCGCCTCCCTCAACAAGATATGTTATTCCATCTATTTTCAATCGGGCATAATGATGAACATGTCCCGCTATATACAAATTGACGTTATATTTTTTAAATAGATTTTCGAATTTTATTAACCTATCATCATATCCATTGGCATGATACCTGGCATGATGTCCAGAAACAATAATCCAATCAATTAAATTGCTTTTATTGGCAGCAGAAAGCCATTGCTCTACCTTAGAATATTGTTCCTCTGTTAATCCATCGGAATTTGTATCTATGAAAATGAAAGCTGCGTTACTATAATTAAATGCATAATAAGTTTCTTTTCCTGGAAAAAACATATATTTTTTATAAGTTTCTCCCTTATCTTTGCCAAATAACCATTCTCCTTCCTCATATTCGTGATTTCCCATGCTGATCATATAAGGAATTCCGCTCTCTGCGAATCCTTTAATTTCATAAAAAAATTTATCCCATTGCCAGCTCATTCCAGGACTCATAACAATATCGCCTACGTTTATAATAAAATCAGGATTGTCTTTCAATATCATATTATTAAGATGCGAAAACCGACTGAAGCCAAAGATATCAGGACGCGTATCTCCTATTGCTACTAATCTAATCTTCTCTTTCAAGGTGGGCTCTGGAGCAGTTTTAAATGAATATATCTTATTAAAAAAATCTATCTTAATATTTTCATCATTACAAGAGAGATACCAATAATATTTCGTGGAGGCATTTAAATTTTTTAAAGCAAATTGATGAATATAATTCTCTTTATTTTCTTTTATTGTTTGATTGATATTATTCTTATTGGTCCCATAATGAAGCGTTAAGACACATTTATATGGAGTTCCGCAAGAGATCCCCATGTTATATCTCGGATCTCCTATAAATGAAAGGTAAGGATATTTTAAGCCCGGATTTAAAGACCATGCACCAACTTGAAAAATTTGCATCCCAAATAAACCACAAAATATTAAGGAAATTAATACAATACTTTTTTTAATTTTTATAATATTTATGTTAGGCTCTTGCTCTTTTTCGTTAGTTTTTATTCTCTTATTTTCCACGGGATTACTTTTTTGGAAAGTTTATTAAAATTAAATAGGAAAATATAATATTGAATATAAATACTACAATATAATTCACTTATACAAATATTTCTTAAAATTTTTTGAATGTGAAATTTTAAACTAATTGTTTTATAATATTTGCAAATTAAATATTAGGAATTCGGCAATAGGATATTAATTTTAAACAAAGAAAATTTAAAATTCAGTCAATAATTTCCAAAACTATAACTTAACTAATTTGAATTAAAAAAAAATATATAAAAAAAACTAAAGAAATGAACTAAAATGTCGTATAAAGCACCTGATGAGAAAGATTTAGAAGCTATGATCGGTATTGTTGGTAAAGAATATGCTACCAACAATCCTGCTATTTGTGCTTCTTATCTCTCCAAATCCGTTATGGGATTAGAGTCGCAAATCCCAGATATCGTGGTGCGACCGAAATATGTTGAGGAAGTTCGCAAAATCTTATTGTACTGTAGCGAAGAAAAGATTGCTGTGTCCCCCATCTCAGCAGGTCTTTCGGGCGGTTTTGCGTGCCCTTTAATAAGACCTGCAGGGGTATTATTAGATTTAAGCAGAATGGATAGAATTCTTGAAGTTGATGAGGAAAATAGATATGCTATAATCGAACCCGGAGTAACTAATGGAAAATTATGGGCGTATATGGAGAAATATCACCCTGATTGGGCACCTCCTATTGCTGATGGAGCCCCTCCTGCAGCTACCGTAATGGGTGATGCTATTGATAGAGGTTTTTCGTTATATACTTCTTCGGTCGGACCGCAAGGCGATAACTTTATGTGTGCCGAAATCGTATTTCCTAACGGTGATGTCGTAAGAACTGGTTCTTGGGCTTTACCTGGAGCAAAGCCTTTCTATAAATATGGTCTTGGTCCGGATATGTGGTCATACTTAATGGGCAGTCAAGGCGCACTTGGAGTTATTACCAAAGCTGCCGTAAAAATCTATCCTCATCCGAAACACAAAACGGTTATTGCTTGGGGTATGTCAAATCCTTATGATATGCAAGATCTTACTCTTGAAGTAGGAAAATTAGAATTTGGAATTAGTCATCATACGGTAATGGTTCAAGGAGGTAATTATCCATTAGTAATGACCAGATGGCCGAAAGACAAAATCCCTCATGACTATGAATTCTATGAAAAACTTGGCATTCCGAAATGGTGGATGAATTGGGAAATTTGGGCTCAAGAAGAGAGTGAATTGAATCATGTAATTGAGGTTATCGATAAAAAGGCTGAAGAATACAAAAAATCATCTAAATGCCGTGATCCCGATGCTATTAAACGATGGGAAATCCATCCAAAACAAATTGCATCAAGATTAAAGAAACCTAACAAAATCGCTATTCCTTATAGTTTCTGGGAAGCAGGATTCTTATTCATTACGTTCTATACTCCATGGAACGAATGTGCTCATTTTGCGGAAATGTATTGCCAAAAAATGGAAGAATATGGATTTCCGCCGGTAATGTGGATTGCTTCAATTGAGAGATGCAGACAAGCGATTTGTATGCCTATTGTCTGTTTTGACAGTACTAAACCTGAAGATTTTGAAAAAGTTCAAGATCTTAATAGAGATACAACAGAATATGCTTTAGAACAAGGATGGCTCAATTATCGTCCTGATCCATTCGTACATGCACCTTTGACCTACTATAGAGCCGCTATGTACTGGAAATATTTGAGGGCTTTCAAAAAGCTCGTTGATCCTAATATGATAATGCATCCTGGAAGACTAGCTCTTCCATAAAATAAAAGGAGGTTGATATAAATGGCAAAAACAGGAATGGAAAGGCTTGAAGAACTTAAATCGGCTATTTTCCGCTGTATTCACTGTAAAGCATGCCGTTTTGCATACAGCGGAGAGCCGAGTAAGAAAGGAATTGGCGAATATAAAGGTAAGCAGAAAAAAGTATTATATGAAGGAATGGTTGATAGCTGTCCCGCCGGTATAGAATATGGTTGGGAAGCTTTTTGGAATGCCGGAAAGATTTGGATTGCAAGATCCATTTTAAACGGTGATCTTGAATTTTCGGAAGAAGTTCGGGATGTAATCATGCCTTGTATAACTTGCGGAATGTGTTCAGCTCAATGTGAGAATAAACTTCCTACAGTTGATATCATCGAATCCTTAAGAGCAGCATGCATAGAAGCAGGCGTTCCAATGATTGAAAAGCATCAATTAGTTAATAAACTTGTAAAGGAGCGTAATAATCCATATGGCGGTGCTGCAAACGAAAGGTTTAAATGGGCTAAGGATGCTGGTTTAGAAAAATATATCAATAATAAGGATGCTAAAATTGCATATTACGTAGGATGTACCGCAAGCTATAGACAAATTGAGGTTGCAGTTGCAACTGCTAAATTATTTGAGAAATTAGGGATGAATTTTACATTAATCGAAGATGAAGTATGCTGCGGTAGTCCGTTCTTTAGAATTGGTGCGGTTGATACCGCTCAAGAATTAATGAGAAAGAACCTTGAAAATTTTAAGAATGTGGAAAAAGTATTTTTCTCCTGTGCTGGTTGCTACAGAACCTTTACAATCGATTATCCTAAATGGATGGATGGAGAGAAGCTTCCTTTTAAGACCCAACATGCCTTTGAATTAATTTCAAAATTAATTACCGATGGAAAAATAAAGTTTAAGCCAAATGATGAACTTAAGGGTAAGGTTGTTACATATCACGATCCTTGCCACACCGGAAGGCATTTCGGTATCGATTTTGAGCAAGAACTTATTAAACAGAGCAAGAATCTTATGTTTGATATCAGAAAACTAAATGATAAACTTGAGAAGTGGTTTGAAAAACCGAGAATTATCTTAAAACAATTAGAAAAAGATGTCGGAATCGTCTTTAAAGAGATGTATAGAATCAAAATGAATTCTATGTGCTGCGGGGCCGGCGGTGGAGTAAGAGCGGGTTATCCTGACTTTTCATTGCGTACCTCAAGTTTAAGACTGGATGAAGCAAATGCAGTTGGAGCAGATATAATCACAACTGAGTGTCCATTCTGCTGGCGTAATCTTACAGATGCAAATGAACTTTACGGACACGATCTTAAAGTCTTTGGAATTTTACAACTAATAAACGAATTTGATTTACTTGATATTATTAAGAAGCCGGAAGAAAGCGATTTTATGGAAGGTTTTTAAATATCATTAAAATCCACCTAAAAATATTTTTTTAATTTTTTCTTTTTTTGAAATATTTTTTACGTAATCCCTTATTTTTATTTTCAAGGATTAATTAAATGATAATTTATAATGAAAGAAGTTTATCCTAATATTTTTCTTATAAAAGAGCGAGGTTCATTTGGTGTTATAAAGCCGCCCGAAAATGTATACATACTGGCAGGTCAAGATGGTTTAATATATGACGCTGGATACGGAAATAAAAAAACCGTTAAATATTTAATTAAACAAATAAAGAAAATAGAGGAAAAATATAAAACTGAAGGAAAAGAATTCAAAATTACACGAGTGCTGCCAAGCCATGCTCATCCCGATCATTTTGCAGGGTTAAAATTATTGAAAAAATATTTAGGTGTTAATATTGTCCTCACCGACAAAATGGCTAAAATAATTAGAAGCAAAAAAGATTTTAAAAAATTTTTTGAGCCTGATCCGTTAAAAGATTTTCTTACAATTAGATCTTTTGGTCAGCGTATAATAGATAAAATAGAATGGAAAACATGGCGTTTTTTTTACTACAAGATATACGGATTAAGTTTTATTAAAGATCCCGATCTTATTATTGAAGAAAATTGCGAACTTGAAATAAATGGAGAAAAGTGGCGCGTATTTCCTTCGCCGGGACATTCGCCAGATCATATCTCTTTATATAGTGAAGAAAAAGGAATATTATTTTCAGGAGATAATGTTTTACGCTCCATTACAACGTGGTTAGGACCACCTCATTGTGATATAGATGATTATATAAAATCTATTGAATATATTAAAAGCCTTCCTAATCTTAAATTAATCTTGCCTTCTCACGGGAGTCCTTTTGAAAATCCAAGACAGCGCATAGAAGAGATTCTTAATCATAGAAAAGAGCGTTATGAGCAGGTTTTAAGTATTATTAGGGAAAATAAAGATTCAGGAGTTGAAATGTATGATATTGTAGATATATTATATCCTGGCGTCGATAAAATAATGCGAAATACGGCAAGAGGTTGGATTTGCCTTACGCTTAAGAAATTAGAATTAGAGAATAAGATAAGAAGGAGTATTGAAAAGAAGCGTTTGCTATTTTTTCCTGTTGAATAAAATATTGTGCTTTTTATATTTTTTATAAATTACTAAGTTGATTGCCTATTTTTTCTTAAATAAAATCTTATAGGTCTTTAGATTATAATGAAAAAGGTAATATGCGAATATATCAATGACATTTACCTAAAAAAGAATAAGATTAAATACCGACATTATCAAAAAAATATTGTAAAATTATGTTTAAATAAAAATTCTCTTGTAGTTCTTCCAACTGGTTTAGGAAAAACAATAATCGGAATTTTACTTATTGCTGAAGCTTTAAAAAAATATACTAATGGAAAAATTTTAATTTTAGCTCCGACTCGACCTTTAGTTTCGCAGCATTATGAATCCTGCATGTCATTTTTGGATATTGCTTCAGATAAGATTATCATGCTTACGGGAAAGATAACGCCTGAAAAGAGAATAAATCTTTTTAAATCAGCACAAATAATCGTATCAACGCCACAAGTCATTAAAAATGATTTAGATTTGGGAAGATATGATTTAAAAGAAGTTTCTTTTATTATTTTTGATGAAGCTCATAGGGCAAGAGGGAATTACCCGTATAAATTCATAGCAACTGAATATATAAATACATGCTCAGACCCTTTAATTTTAGGGCTTACTGCATCACCAGGAAAGGATATTGAGAGAATCCAAGAACTCTGTGATAATTTGTATATTGAAAATGTAGTTTTTAAGACGTATAATGATGGAGATGTAAGAGGATATATCTATGATATTGATGTATTTATGGAAAGAATATCATTATCGTCTCAATTATTTGAATTAGCTCAAATCTGGGAACATTTATTTAATAAATATCTTAGATTTTTCATAAAAAGAGAGTTAATAAATCCTTATAAAAAATACTATTCAAAATTAGATTTTTTAAGGATCATTAGCGATTTAACCAAATGTTTACGCTGTCCTTATTTTCCGGATTGGACTGAGACGGAGTGTAAACATTACGATTATGAATGCGATTTAAATTTTAATTCTCCAAAAATAATTGATATTGTTCTAAGAAATAAATTAGAACCGCAATCCATCTTTTCTTATTGCTCAAGTTGTATATCAATACTCCATGCAAAAGATTTATTGGAAACACAAGATATTTCTCTATTTACTTCCTTTTTGGATAGACTTCAAGAGCGGGCAGAGGCAGATATCCTTTCAGCGAAGCGGATAATTTTGTCTAAACATTATAATTATATTAGAAAAGTTATTACCTCTAAGAATACAAAATATTTTATACACCCTAAAATTAAACGTCTACTTTCAATAATAAATGACGAAATTTCGGAATTTAATAATCATCGGATTATAATTTTCACACAATACAGAGAGACTGCATCGTTATTGAAAAATTTAATTTTAGAAAAATATAATAGTAGAATTATCGCTGAAAAATTCATCGGACAAGCGCATAAAGATAATGAACGGGGTTTTTCTCAAGATAAGCAGCTTGAAATTATCAGAAAATTCAGAAAGGATGAAATAAATATTTTAATTGCAACCAGTATCGCTGAGGAAGGTTTAGATATTCCGAATGTTGATTGTATAATATTCTATGAACCTGTTCCATCTGAGATAAGGCTAATACAGCGTCGTGGCAGAACTGGTAGGTCTTCACCGGGTCGATGTTATATTTTAGTGTGCGAAGAAACACTTGATGTCCCTTATTATATTGTAGCTAACCGTAAAGAAGCTAATATGAATGATGTTTTACAGAACTCTGAATGTTTAAAATTAAATGCCTCTCTGAAAAGATCGAAAATTAATTTTAAGGAAAACCGCGATAAAAATTCGCTAAAATTTGTCAATTCTATTAAGGAATATAAAGAAAGACGTTATTTGGAAAAATTAAGATTAATAGACCGTTCTATTGAAAATATAATCGATATAATTGATAATTTTTGTGTAAGCGAAGATTATAAAAAACTCAAATCTTATGGTATTTGTTTGATTGATGACCTAATTACCTTAGATAAAGAACGATTAAAAAATTCTATTAGAAAAATTAAAGGTATAAAATTAAAAAAAGACAAGAGGCCAAAGAGATATCTTAATCGAAATTTAAAAACTATTGTTAATCTCGTAAAAATTTATGGAGAAAACGGAAAAATTAATTTTAATAAATTGTATTCTTTAGCTCAAGAAGAAGATATTGCTGAAAAGAAATTTTATTCTCATTTTTATCAAGCATGTAACTTAGGATTCATAAAAAAAATCAATAATCAAGTTTATTTTATTAATAATTACGATTAAAACCTATCGCTCTATTTTATAATTATATAAAATCGCGCGGTCTCGTTGTTCCCCGTATTAGTTTTTATTCTGTAA
>CAZVTX010000108.1:0-10391 GCA_964629395.1 uncultured archaeon | reverse complement strand
ACTCCTTTTATATATTTATTCGCTTTTTCAATAACTTTCTCTAATTCACGTTCTTGCTCATAATAAACATCTTGTATGCTTGATCCAGGTAATATATCATGAAATTGATTAAATAATAATTCCTTCCACATATTATCCATAGATTTATATGGATATTGAAAATCTTTAAAATATAAAGTAAAAATAGTTAGAAGTATTTCACAATTACGTAAATAAATTTCACATAAGCGATTTAACCTTTTTATATTTGCCTGTGATGTATAACAACCCCGATGTAATTCCAAATAAAGCTCATCATCCCATATTGGAATATTTTCACCGAGTTTTTTTCTTAAAATATTAAAAAATTGTTCTGTATTACAAAATTTGAGTTTTTTAGCCTTAGCAACCTCCACTATTAAATCAATCTCCTCTTGTAGAGGTCCCATACCTCCATCTCCAAATCCATAAAAAATTCCTAATGGCGTACCAGGCTTATATGGTGTTCTTAATGCTTCAATCTCCTCCGGTGTATTATGAGAATTAAATATTAGCCCAGGTTCTTTAACTAAACGACCCGTTCTTTTATACATCGATAAATCCAATAGAACCATCCAATTAAATTTAAACATATGAACAAAAATTTGTGAGCCATCTAAAGCCCGCCAGAAGAAATTGGCAAATGGAAATTCGGAATAATCATTCCAAGTAATTTTTGTAGTCCAAAACGTTTCTGCCCCAGACTTTTTTAGAATCTGGGGTAATTGAGCATTCATTCCAAATGAATCTTCTAAAACGGCTATTTTTGAGAATTTTCCAAAATGTTCTAAATAAAATTGCTGTCCGTATAATCTTTGTCTAACTAATGATTCTCCATTCGGTAAATTTGCATCGGGTTCGACCCACATTCCACCTACAATCTCCCAGCGTCCCTTTTTTTCATATTCTTTAATTTTGTCAAATAATTTAGGTCTTAAACGCCTGACCCAATCATAATAAGCAGGTGCTGTTTGCGAATATGTAAAAAATGGATACCTCTCAAAATGCTTTACTGCTTGTGAAAATGTAATGATAACTCGCCTAATAGTTGATAATTTCGTCCATAACCAAGCAGCATCAATATGCGATTGACCTATAGCATACAAATCAAATTCATTTAGTTTAAACTTCTTTTTTTTCTGAATTATACGCCCTAAAGCTATACCTGTATAATAAATCACATTTTTCTTATGTATACAATTCCAAAACTTTTTCCAACTTTTACCATCTAAGAAACTATGAAAAGCACGGTCAATTTTAACTCTTAATTTTAATCGGGTATCTTCTTTTCTTGGCGTCATTTTATTCAATATCTTCTCAAATTCATATTTAATGATAAAAAGAGTAGGGTATTATTAATAAAAATTATTAATATAAAAGCTTGAATTAATTTGATTAGTTAAATGATATATTATAAATAAGGTACAAAATTAACCAATAAATTAAAAGGACAAATCAGCTGTTAAATTTCCCGCAAGAGGAAATTTAACGAATGTAAATATAACGTTGGACCTACATATGGCGGAACGCCATATCATCCTAAAAGGATGGCCTGATTTGTCCTTAATAATATTTTTGATGTTATTATTTATAAATTTTAAGTAAAAAAACTTAATCAATAATTTTTCCGCAATTTGGACATTCTGATTCTGAAGTTTTCGCAATTTTATACCCGCAATACGGACAATAATTAATTTTGTCAATTAATTTTTCTGCTACAATTTTTTTGAATTTCTTATAATAAGGTAAATATTTCTCTTTATTTATCATCAAGGCGTAAGCACATCTCCCCTCAATATTCTTGATTAGTCTTTTTAGATGGGGATCATCTATATCTGCATTTATAGATTCCAATTCATGTAAAGCAGCCCGTAATCTACGAATCCACCTCCTCTGTATAGCAACATGGTCATCATGTATAATCAAACCAGTTATTCGTTTTGGTTTAAATTTCCTTGCAAAATTATCTTTTTTTATATTTAGTCTCAAATCCTTGTAATAAAGAATTCTTGTTATTTCTTTTCTTAATTTTTTTATGACTACATCTTGAATTTTTTTTGGCAATTTTGCGTTAATTGAAAAAGTAAGATCATCGGCATATCTTGAATATTTAAAATCAAATTTCTCCGCAGCTGCATTTAATTTTTCATCCAAATCAATACATGCAAGATTTGATAATGCTGGGCTTGTTGGAGCTCCTTGAGGTAAGTAATGCAACTTATTTTTAATTAATTGCCAAACATTTTTCTTTCTATTATATTTTCTTGGAGGGGCGGTGCATAATGCTGCAAGTAGAGATGATATAAATCTAGAATATCCTATCCTCTTAAATATGCCATAAACTACAGGAAATTTTATTGAGTAAAAAAAATTTTTAATATCAACATTATATATCAACTGAGCTCCTAAATGAACATTTGCGTTAGTAAGAATCGAATGCTTTTCCCTAAAACCATGTGCAAATTTACTGGGCTCAATTTTTTTCAAAATTTTTTTATATATGTTATTTTGAATTGATTTTAATTCTTTTTTAGGAGCTTCAATAATTCGATATCCCCCTATTCTCTTAGGAATTTTAAATCTCCTATAAGTATATTCCGTGGGGGATACAACTTTTTTCGCAACACAATAATATTCTAGTTTTTGAAGACTTATCCCTAAAAATGATGCTAAATCTTCTGCTGTAGTTAGTTTTGGCAAATCATATTTCTCTAAGCTTTCCAAATTCGGTTTTTTATCTTTAAGATACCATTTAAACCTCTTGAGATTGTTTCCTAATGATTTTACTTTAAATTTATATGGTTTAGAGCCCATTTTTAAAATTATAAAAAAATTAAATTAGTAAATAATTGGATTTATTTCTTTATAAAAATAATTATATATTAAGAAAATTATTACTACTAAATAATAATGAGCAAAAAAGAAATACAACTTCTATTTCAAAGGGCAAAAAACTTTCTTGAAACTGCTAAATATAGATTGAAAAAAGGTGATTGGGATCTAACTTGTTTTTTATCAGAACAAGCAGCCCAATTATACGTAAAAGCATCTATTTTAGAAAAAGGAGGAGAATTGCCAAGGACCCATTCAATAAGAAAATTAATTGGTGTGTTTTCTAGGTTAATTGGAGAAAAAATTCAATTAAAAAGAGAGTCTTTATTACTTCTAGAAAATGCATATTTGATGTCCAGATATTTTGAAACAATTTATGAAGAAAAAGAGGCTAAATTAGCCGTAAAAATAGCTGAAGAGGTAATATCCCAAATTGAAAGGTTTAGAAATACTCTTGGAGATTAATAAAAAAAGAGCAGATATGCTATTTAATTATAAAAGTTATCTAAAAAAAATTGTAAATTGTATAATCGAAATTCTTAAAGATAAAAAACCAAGAATATTTCTTTTTGGAAGTGCCCTTGAAGGTAATCTTGTAGCTGCCAGTGATATTGATATTATGATCGTAGCTGATGTTCCGAATAGTTTAATAGCTAAAACTAAAATATTATGTCAAATTGAGGATAAATTAAATTTTCCATTTTATCATCCATTTGAATTTCATCTTCTTAATAGCAACCAATTTGAATTTTATAAAAAAGCTTATGGGCTTAAATTAAAAGAATTAATTCCCGATCTTAAAGAAGAAAATAAAAATAATAAAAATAAGGAATAAAACAAAAATAAATTTTTATTGAGTGAGGTATAGAAATCGCTCTAAATAATATAGATATACCTGTCCGTAATTAGAATTGTAGAAAACATCATTAGCATGCCCCGCAAGAGGAAATAATAATCTTACGCAAGGCACATTATTATCATCCATGGCTTCTTCCAGCATTGCGGATTGTTCCATCGGGGCGAGTCCATCAGAAGTTCCTTGAAAGATTAATGCAGGAGGGTCATTTTTATCGATTAGATTTGAAGGAGTATATGCTTCAAATAAATCAGGATTACTTTTGGGATCTCCATCCAACAGATCCGGCATATATTTATCAAAATATAATTTCGCATCTACGGCGGGATAAATTGGAACTAATCCTTTTATTACCAGATTATCGCTATAAGTATTATTAAAGAATTCAGCATACTTTCCATGTCTGTCATTATATCCAAAACCAAATACGGAAGTAAGATGTCCTCCTGCACTATCGCCCATTATATAAACACTTTTAATATTTGCATCATATTCTGCAGCATATTTCTCTTCAAGTTTTTTGGTAAAGATTCCGATATGTCTAATTTGATCTTCAACCGTAAAATCTCCGAGAACATTTTTCGGCGTAAATATATCTCCTTGATATTTAAATTTGATCATGTTTTCAAAGTTAATATCTTCCCGTAGTCCATATTGTATGTCAAAAATGACATAACCTTGTGCAGCTAAATATTTATTTACGACCATTCCCTCAAGGCTTTTATCTCCAATTGTCCAACCACCACCATGGATGCGAATGATGATACTGTGATTGCCGGGTAAATCTTTATCATTCTCTTTAGGCATATAGACATCAAAATATAGTTTTACATCTCCCTCTTGATAATATAGGATATTTCTTTCTATTTTACAGACTTTATGCGGAATACCAAGAAAATACTGAGGTAAACTGAACGGTGTTTTCAAGAAATATTTTTCTTTAACATCATCGGGAATCTTTTCTTCCCAATTTTCTCCGAAAGCATCGGCAAATTCCTGTTCTGCATGTGAAATTGAAACGGGTGTTAATAAAAGCGGCATGCAAAACATAGCAACTATAAAAAATCCCGTAAACATTAATGCAAAATATTTTTTAGGATTGTCAACTCTATCCGATGCTTTTAATTTAAGTAAAAGTAATGTAGTCGCGATATAGATAAATATCAAGAATCCGGTAGATTGGCCCACAAACATTCCTACAGCGCCCGAGATTAGGTCATATCGTCCAAAAAATAATATAAAGACCCAATAAAGCCCATGTATAAGTGTTAGATAACAAATGATTGTTAGAAGTTTTTTGAAAAAATCTTTACTAAGCAAACCTCCAAACACCTCTTTTATTTAAATTTTTCAGATTTAATAGAACTAAAATTATTGCGAACGCTGCAATTCCGAAAAAACCGATGCCCAAAATAGTATAAGGAAGAATAAATGCTTCAAGCTGTGTATCTACGGTAAGAACCATTATACCCTCGCTAATTACGAGCAACAACATACATAATATAAATATAACAAGGAAGAAATACCCAAATAAATTAATCTTCTTTCCAATAGTATTATTTTTAACAATCACTAAGTCATCTATATATACAAACACGAAATTTGAAATCCATGTAATTATGATTATCGCGCCGATAATATCACTGAATATTGAATAAACCGGATAAATTAGATGTATAATGCCTCCAATTATATAAAGAATATTTATTACGACCGTATAAAAACATAAAATCTTGAAATTAGTTAAATTGAGTTTCATTTTATCTCATTTTAAATTTAATTATATTTTAGATATTATTGTATTTGGTTTAATAATTTAAATTGTTAACTATAACCAAATTAAAATTATAATAAATAACTTAAAATGAAAAAAAAGAATTTTTAAGAGATTATTGCTCTAAATAAAGGAATCTTTCCAAATAATAAAGAAATACCTGCTGATAATTATTATTTGCCATATAATCATTTGCGTGTGCTGCCGTAGGAAAAGTTAAATACAAACATCTTACATCATTTTCTCTTAATTTGTTTTTTATATCTCGGCTTTCTTGAATCGGAACTAAATTATCTTGTTCGCCGTGAAATATTATTGTAGAAGGATCATTTTTATCAATTAAATTTGTAGGCGTAAATTTTTCATATGCTAAAGGGTTAGATTCAGGAGTTCCAGGGATAAGATCATCTCTAGAACCCGATGCAAATCTCTCAGCCCTAATCGCAGGATAATAAGGAATTACACCTTTTATAGTAAGAGTATCGCTGAAATTACCCGCAAAATATTTGTCATTATAACCATATCCTACAATACATGTGAGATGCCCTCCTGCGGAACCGCCCATTATGAAAACAGAGTCTAAATTAGCATGATATCTATCCGCAAGTTGAGATTCTAATTGTTTGGTAAAATATCCAATATGAAAAACCATATCATGTAAGTTAACCTTATCACTCCTGACATGCTCGGGAGTGGGCAATTTAACAATTGATTCTTCTTCCGGTTTATAAAGTCCGTATTGTATATCAAAAACAATATATCCTTGAGCTGCGAGATACTTATTTACCCATAACATATCTCCAATACCTTTATCACCTTGCGTCCAGCCCCCGCCATGAATTTTAATTATGGTGCTATTATGCCCCGGTAATTCTTTATTTGTTTTCGGAGGATAATATACATCAAAATATAATTCAACTTTATCATCTTTATAATATAAAATGTTAGTATCTACGCGGCATTCTTTTTGCGGCATTCCTAAAAAATAATGCATCATGTCAAATTGACAGGGTAAAAAATATGACTCAACTTCAGCAGGAATTCTATCACGCCAGTTATCACCATAAGCTCTTGCAAATTCATTTTCGGCATTATCAATGGCTAAAGGTGTGGAAAGAAGCGGAAGTGAATTTATAATTGCTAAACTTAAACCTATAATTAAAACAATTTTATAAGTAGGATTTTTTCCAATTAATTTTTCTCCCGGTAATGTATCTTCTTTTCGTTTTATCTTTTTTGGCTTTTTCTTTGGAGTTAATTTTAATAATAATAATGTTGTAAGCAAATAAAGTATGATTAAAAATCCAGATACCTGAGCGATTCCCATAGCAAATGCATTAGATAATTGAGTAGGCGGAAGAGGATAAAACATTATTATCGTCCAATAAATACCAATTCCCAAGGTAATGTAGCAAAAGATTTTTAAAATTACTTTAACACGTTTTTTTAATTTTTCACCTGCCAAAATTCCAAACACCTCTTTTATTTAAGCTGGCACTTATTAGCAGTGCAAAATAAGAACCGATTGCTGATATGCCTATACCTCCAACGGATATGTTTAAATAATAAACAATTTTTCCTAAAAACAACTCATTTCCCTTAATTACAAGGTTTAAAGTTAATAAAGCAATTAAAATAAGTAATATCGCAATAATAAAGAATATTATATAGTAATATGAAATTTTATTAATTCTTTGCCCAATAGGATTATCTTTAATAATATATTCGTTTACTATATATAAGAGAAAAAGATTCATTAACCAAGCTCCGAAAATAATAAAACCTGCAATGCTCGTGATATTACTATAAATTGGAATTACCAAATATGCTATAATAAAAGCAATACTTAAAATATTTAGTAATAGACTAAATTTACAATATAATTTTATTAAAACTCTTGGAGATCGTTTATCAAAAGTCATTTTAATTTAACTCGCATCTATATATTATATAATTAATATTACAATCGATCCTATATTAAATTTTAAAAAACGATTTATAAAATGGTTTAATTAATATTTCAGGGCTTCAATTTCAGATATAAAATGATAATTGCCAGAATCTATTTTTAGAATAATGTATTTTTCTCTCTTTTCTAATATCTTAATCTCACTTATTTCTTTAATTTCTTTTCCCGATTCTAGAATATCGTTTGGCTTATTCGTAGGTAAAAAAACTGTTGCCCTTGAATTCGGCGGAATAGAAAGATCTAAAGAAAATTTATTATCATTTATTTTCCATGAGATTGCGATTTTACCTAAAATTGAATTATAATGTCCCTTTGCAAATAAAATACGCCTATTTAAAATCGGTTTAATAATAAAGTGCTTATAACCAGGTGAATTATCATCAGGATTAAGACCCAATATAATTCGATATATAAATTCTCCGATTGAACCATATGTAAAATGATTAAAAGAATTCATTAAATTGGTCTGTACACCGCGATTTTCTACTAAACCATCCCAGCGTTCCCATATGGTTGTCGCCCCGTGGTCAATCATATAAAACCATGAAGGAACATCTCTATTAAAAAGTAGGCGGAAAGCAATTTCCGAATGACCTGCTTTTACAAGCTCAAGCATCATTTTTAAAGTAGTACAAAAGCCGGTTGAGACACGGTAATTATACTTTTCTATTGCCTTTAATAGAAATTTAATAGCATTTGCCCTTAATTTTTCGGGTATCAAATTAAAATTTAAAGCTAAGGCATAGCTTGCTTGATTATCTCCTTTAACTTTACCGTTTTTTTTAACAAATTTTTGTATAAATTTATTTTTGATTTTTTCGGCTAATTCATAATAAAATTTAGCTTCTTCGGCTTTTCCTAAAATATCTGCCATTTTAGCCAATATTCTCGTAGAATTTGCAAAATAAGCCGTTGAAAATACTATTTTTGGAATTGCCGCTCCTTTTTTTGGATAATTTTTTACTTTAATTTTATCGCCATTTAACCAATCACCATAATTAATTCCACGTTTCCGGCGCCAGATTAAATTTGGATTTTTTGAATGTATATAGTCAATAAATCGCTTAGCGGATTCATAATGTTGCTCAATTATTCTTTTATCGTTATAATTTAGATAAACATTCCAGGGAATAATAAGGCCGCAATCTGCCCATGCGGGTGTTCCTATCATTCGAAGAATAGGACCCCATTTATAAGGATAAGGAACAAAATCCGGATATCTACCATTTTTTCGTTGTGCATCTCGAATATCTTTAATCCATTTATTATAAAATGCAGCCATATCCATATTGAGAATTGAAGTTTGGCAAAAAATCTGGGCATCACCCATCCAACCCATTCTTTCATTCCTTTGCGGACAATCTGTAGGAACACTAATTAAATTATCTATTTGAGTCCATAAAATACAATTCCATAATTTATTCAGAGAATCATCCGAACATTTAAAAGCGCCTACTATTTCACAAGAAGATGAAACTACGCACCCAGTAATCATATCAAGTGTTGGCTTATATCCATCTTTTAATCCTATAATTTCAACATACCGAAAACCGTGATATGTAAAATGAGGTTGAAATTCACGCTCTTCATTTAGATTTCCAATGATATACTTATCCCTTGCTTTGGCTCTCCTAAGATTTTTTCTGAAAACTGTTCCATCTTTATTCAAAATTTCACCGTGTTTTAAAATTATAATCGAATTTGATTCACAATTCTTAGGATTTAATTTAATTCTGCAAAAGCCGGCAATATTTTGCCCTAAGTCAAAAACAAAAACTCCCTTTTTTGGTTCAGAGACAGAAATCGGCACAATTTCTTTAATAATTCTTATCGGTTCATTCATCTGAGCAACTAATTTTGGCTTTTTATTATCATAATCTTCTACATATACTCCCTTCCAATCTTTATCATTAAAATCGGGAGAATCCCAACCATAAAATTTTTTACTAATATCATAAGTCTCTCCTAAGAAATGGTCAGATTCCCTTATTGGGCCATTATCGCTATATTTCCAAGAGTCATCAGAAATAATTATTTCGCTACTGCCATCTTCAAATTCTATTTCCAATTGTGCAATTAACCGGAGGTTAACTCCGTAATAGCTATGATTTATAACAAGACCAGGACCGAGATCTCCTGCAAACCATCCATCTCCTAAAATCGCACCTATAGCATTTTTTCCTTCTTTTAAAAGAGTTGATACATCATAAGTTTGATATTGGACTCTTTTATAATAATCTGTCCATTCTGGTGCAAAAAACCGATTATCAACTCTCTTGCCGTTTATTCTAAATTCATACTCTCCTAAAGCGGAAGTATATAGAATTGCACGCTTTATCTTTTTATTTATTGAAAATTCTTTACGTAAATAAGGACTAGGATAATATTTTTTTCTCATTCTACGTTTTATTAGATCTGGTCTTTTTCTTGGAGGGGCTCCAATCCATTTTGCTTTCCAATCAGATTTTTCCAATAATCCCATAGACCAAAATGCCGAATCACTCCAATCAGAAGGCTCGTCATTTTTATCCCAAACTCTAACTTTCCAATAGCAGAACATCCTTGATTTGAGTTCTTTCCCCTTATATTCAATTTGATTTGTATCATTAGATTTTACTTTCCCTGAATCCCATAAATCTCCCTTATTTTCATCTAATAATTCAGATTTATGTGCTACAATAATTTGATATGCTGATTGAAATTGATTTCTCATATCTGATTCGAGAATCCAGCTTAATCTTGGTTTTTTTACATCAATTCCCAGTGGATTGATAAGGTATTCACATCTGAGATTGGAAATTTTAATATTACTCGTCATTAATACTAATTATTTTCATGCAAATTAATAATTTTATTCAAAATAAAGACTAAGAAAGTATAAAATCTTAAATTATTAAAAAAAGAGGTAATTAATTTTAACCTGTATCTAAATTAGTATTATA